>NZ_CP177357.1:3900000-4167368 GCF_046845755.1 Rubrivirga halophila | reverse complement strand
ATGCCAAACGGGTGTCTCCCCCTCGCACGGCCCCTAGGGGCGGGTTCCCGGATTTGGTTGTCCACGCGCGAGTCGCCTGCGCCAAAACTTTCGACGTCGATGGGCGACAACGAGATAGTCACAGCCCGTAGAGTCAGGACCGGCCAGATTCCGCCGAGGTGGTGGGCACGGCCGTCCTCGTCGCGGTTTCGCAATCGGGTTATCCACACCGTGTCAACGAACGGCTTCGAGTGAAGGGTGAGGTTCCCCCCGGAGAATCCCGATGCACACGGGAGTGCCCTCCCCGATGGGATGGACACGGCGCGAGAACGGGCCCTGTGGGGGGCCGGTGGGCCGGCCGGCGCTCCCCGTCGGGCCAGGCGATGCCCGGGACGTCACCCCCTGAGGAGGGCGCGTGGGGGACGTGTCAACATCGCGTGAGGCCCTTGTCGCGCGCTCCTGCGGCGACCTACCTTCGCGGGCTCCCGAGGGCGGATGCTCTCTCTGCGGGCCTTGCCCCGCGTTCCTTGACGACCAGCGCTCGACCGACGCCGTGTTCCGGGTCTCTCTCGCCTCGCTCACCGACGGTCTCCACCAGGAGGCCTTCCGCCCGACGGCCGACGATCTCGGCCTCGACGCCGACGTCTTCTCGGACGTCGAGGTGGACCTGACGCTCGACCTGTCCGAGCGCCGCGTGCTCGCGGCGTACACGGCCCGGGCGACCGCCCGGCTCGAGTGCGACCGGACGCTGGACCTCTACGACCAGCCCGTCGAGGGCACGCACGCCGTCGTGTTCACCGCCGACCCCATCGGCGACGACGACGACGAGACGCTGGCGCTGGAGGCCGACGGCCAGGAGATCGACCTCACGCAGTCCGTGCACGACACGCTGCTGCTGGCGGTCCCGCTCCGACGCGTCAGCCCGGCCGCCCTCGAGGCGGACCTCCCGACCGCGTTCGGCAGCCCGTCCGACGACGAGCCGGCCGACGACCGCTGGGCCGCCCTCCAGGCCCTCCGCCCCGACGGCGGCGACGACTCTTAATCCCGATCCTCCGCCCTTTGGGCGCACCCTCCGACTCCGATGGCCAACCCCAAACGCAAGCACTCGAAGGCCCGCACCGGCCACCGCCGCTCGCAGTACAAGGTCAAAAACGTGCCGACGCCCACCGAGTGCCCGAACTGCAGCAACGCCAAGCTGCAGCACCGCGCCTGCCCGACGTGCGGGCACTACCGGGGCCGCGCCGTCATCGAGACCGCCGACGCGCTCTAGCGCCCCGCCGTCTCGCCCCGCCGACGCCCGCGTCCGCCCGCTGAGGGTGGGGGCGGGCGCCGTCTGTAATCGGGGTATCTTGGCGTCCCCTCTTCGCCCGCCCGTCCGCCCGCCATGCCCGTCCGAGTCGCCGTCGACGCCATGGGCGGAGACCACGCCCCGGGCGTCGTCGTGGAAGGCGCCCTCGAGGCCGCCGCCGAAGCCGGCGACCGGGTCGACGTGATCCTGGTCGGCCGCGAGGCCGAGATCGCCGCCGAGTTCGACCGCCTGGGCGGCGGGGCCGACCGCGTCCGCGTCGTCGACGCGGCCGACGTGATCGGGATGGGCGAGAGCCCGACCGTCGCGCTCCGCGCCAAGCCGCAGTCGTCGATCCACGTCGGCGTGGGCGCCGTCAAGTCCGGCCGCGCGGACGCGTTCGCGAGCGCCGGCAACACGGGCGCCGTGATGGCCGCGTCGCTGTTCGGGCTCGGCCGCCTGCCCGGCGTGCTGCGCCCCGCCCTCCCCGGCTACCTCCCGACGCCGTCGGGCACGTGCATCCTGCTCGACGTGGGCGCCAACGTCGAGGTCCGCCCCGAGCACTTGGTCCAGTTTGCCCGCATGGGCGCCGTCTTCGGCTCCGCGTTTCTCGGCAAAGACGACCCCAGCGTCGGGCTCGTCAACGTGGGCGAGGAGCCGGGCAAGGGGACCGACACCATCAAGGAGGCCCACGTCACGCTCGCGGCGCTCGGCGAGCGCGGCGCGCTCCGGTTCGTGGGCAACGTCGAGGGCCGCGACATCCTGCAGCACGCGGCGGATGTCTGCGTCTGCGACGGGTTCGTGGGCAACGTCGTCCTCAAGCTGGCGGAGTCGATCGCGACGATCCTGCCCACGATGGTCAAGGCCGAGATCGGCCGGCAGGAGTTGGCGCCCGAGGCGGCGCAGACCGTCGGCGGCGTCCTGAAGGGGATGCTCGCGCCCTTCGACTACCAGGCGTTCGGCGGCGTCCCCCTCCTCGGCTTGGACGGCACGATCGTGATCGGCCACGGCGGCTCGTCGGCGCGCGCCATCCGCCAGATGGTGCTCAGCACCGCCTCGCTCGTCGAGCAGAACCTGACGGCGCGGATCGCCCGCGCCCTCCGCGACCCCGACGGCCCCGACGCCTAGCGCCGGCCCGTCCCCTCTATCGGCTCCCGCATGCCCAATCCGACCGCCGCCGTCACGTCCGTCGGCAAGTACCTCCCGCCGGACCGGATCACGAACGCCGACCTCGAGCAGATGGTCGACACGAACGACGAGTGGATCCGCTCGCGGACGGGGATCGCCGAGCGCCGCATCCTGCGCGACCCCGACAAGGCGACGGCGTTCATGTCGACCGAGGCCGCCAAGCAGTGCCTGGCGAAGGCGGGCGTCGACGCGTCCGAGATCGACTGCATTTTGGTCGCGACGGTCACCCCCGACCTCGTCTTCCCGTCGACGGCGTGCCTGGTGCAGACGATGCTGGGCGCCGACAAGGCGTGGGGCTACGACATCTCGGCGGCGTGCTCGGGCTTCCTGTACGCGCTCACGACCGGCGCCAAGATGATCGAGGCCGGGATGCACCAGAAGATCCTGGTCATCGGCGCCGACACGATGAGCCGCATCGTCGACTACACCGACCGCGCGACCTGCATCATCTTCGGCGACGGCGCCGGCGCCGTTCTGCTGGAGCCGACGACCGACGGGACCGGCGTGCTCGACACCGTCCAGTACGTCGACGGGAGCGGCGTGGAGTCGCTGCTGATGCCGGCGGGCGGGTCGCTCCGGCCGGCCACGCGCGAGACCGTCGACGCGCGCTTGCACTACGCGCGCCAGGACGGCAAGGCTGTCTTCAAGCGGGCCGTCGTCGGGATGGCCGAGGCGGCCGCCGAGATCTTGGAACGCAACGATTTGACCGGCGACGACATCCGGTACCTCGTCCCGCACCAGGCCAACTTGCGCATCATCGACGCGACCGCGCGCCGGATGGGCATCGGGCCGGACCAGGTGATGGTCAACATCGAGACCTACGGCAACACGACCGCCGCCACCCTCCCGCTCTGCCTGGCCGACTGGGAGGACCAGCTCCGCCCCGGCGACAACCTGGTGCTGGCGGCCTTCGGCGGCGGCTTCACCTGGGGCGCGACCTGGCTCAAGTGGAGCTACGGCGAGTGAGGAGTGACGGGTGATGAGTGATGGGCCCCACGCCGGCCGCTCTCGCCCGATCCGGACGCTCGCTCATCACCCAGCACTCTTTCCCCCTCACTCTGCCATGCTCGCCTTCCTCTTCCCGGGCCAGGGCTCCCAGGCCCCCGGCATGGGCGCCGACCTCGCCGAGATCCCCGCTGCTCGCGCCATTTACGACGAGGCCGACGCCGTCCTGGGCTTCTCGCTGACCGACCTCATGTTCGGCGACGACGCGGATGCGCTGAAGCCGACCGAGATCACGCAGCCGGCGCTGTACACGCACAGCCTGGCTGCCGCCGCCGCGCTGGGCGAGCGGGGCGTGACGCCCGACGTGGCCGCCGGGCACAGCCTGGGCGAGTGGAGCGCGCTCGCGGCCGTCGGCGCGATGTCGTTCGCCGACGGCCTGCGCGCCGTGCGCCGCCGCGGCGAGCTGATGGCGAGCGCGGGCGACGTCCGCCCCGGCGCCATGTCGGCGGTTCTCGGGATGGATGCTGCCGCCCTCGAGGCCGTCTGCCGCCAGGCGACCGAGGCGGGCCCAGGCGAGGTGGTCCCGGCCAACTACAACGACCCGGGCCAGATCGTGATCTCGGGCGACGGCCCAGCCGTCGAGCGAGCCGGCGTGCTCGCAGGCGAGGCCGGCGCGCGGCGCGTCGTTCCGCTCCCCGTCTCCGGTGCCTTCCACAGCCCCCTCATGGCGTTCGCGCGCGACGGGCTGGCGGAGACGCTGGCGGCCCTCGACCTCCGCGCGCCGTCGTGCCCGGTCGTCCTCAACGTGACCGCCCAGCCGACGACCGAGCCCGACGAGATCCGCCAGCGCCTGCTCGACCAGCTCACCGCGCCCGTCCGCTGGGCCCAGACCGTCGAGCGGATGGCCGCCGACGGCGCGACGCGCTACGTCGAGGTCGGCACCGGCAAGGTGCTCTCCGGGCTCGTCCGCCGCACGCTCGGCCGCGACGCCGTGACGGCGCCAGCCGGGACCGCCGACGAGGTGGCCGCCGTCGAGGCGTAGCGGTGGCCGAGCGCACGTATTCCGAGCGCGAGGTCGCCGACCTCATCGGCCGGGCCGTCGAGCGCCAGCAGGAGGCCGCGGCGCCCCACGCCGAGGTCGGCCTGACGCTGGCGGAGGTCGAGCGGATCGGCCGCGAGACCGGGATCGACCCGGCGCACCTGCGCGCGGCGGCGGCCGAGATGGACGCCGCCGGCCGGACGCTCTCGCGCCAGTCGGGCCAGACCACGACGCACGTCGCCGTCGAGCGCTGGGTCGACGCGCCGCTGACGCCCGAGGGGTGGGAGGACATCGTGGCCCACCTCGAAGCGGAGATCGGGCTCGACACCGCCCTCACGACGCACGGGACCGTCCAGCAGGTCGGCCACGCCTACGAGTGGAGCCACACGTCGAGCCTCGGGATCCGGACGACGGTGACGGCGAGCGCGCGCGAGGGGCGGACCCGGCTCCGCTTGCGCCAGCTCGTCGGATCGGCAGGCGTGCGGACGGAGGGCGTGATCTACGGGCTCGTGATCGCCATCGTCGCGGCGTTCATCGCGACGGCCGTCGCCAGCGGCGCGGTCGGGTTCGCGACGTTCGCGCTCGTGTGGGCAATGGCGGCGCCGGCGACGATGGCCCTGGACCGGCGCTGGCGCGACAAAAAGCTGCGCGGCCTCAACACGATCGCCGACAGCCTGGCCCCGCTCGTCTCGGGCCCCGCTCGCGCGGCCGAGGCCCCAGCGCCGGCCGGCCCGCTCCTCGACCTCGACGACGGCACCGCCCTGCCCGACGCCGAGGGCGCGCGCGCGCCCTCTCGCCGGACCCGCAGCTAGCCGCCGGAGGCGGGCCCCGGCGGCCGGCTCGAGGGCCTACATCACGAGGCCCGTCTGGCGGCCCCGGCCGAGCAGGCTCAGCGGGACGGCGCGTGCGGTCGTGCCGCAGCCGAGGTCGGCGCGCGTCTCGGCGTCGTTGTTGGGGAAGCACGCGCCCGAGGGGAGCGCGTCCGGCACGTAGCGGGCGAGGTCGGCGTCGTAGAGGCCGCCTTCGAGGAACGCGACGAGGTCGTCGATCTGGTCTAGGGACAGGTTTTGCGGGACGAAGAGGTCGGACAGCCGGTCGGCGGGCACGATCGTGCTCTGAGACACCGCCGCGTTCTTGTAGTCGACCACCTCGCGGACCGAGTTGAAGGTGGCGCCGTGGCCGAAGAAGCCGTGGTCGGCCAGGTTGTAGAGCGTCGGCGTCTTGAAGGTGTACGCGTCGCCCGCCCGGTCGGTGAACCCGCCGCGGCCGAGGTGGACCGGGTCGGTCGGGTTGAAGTCCGAGAACACGCCGGGCCCGAGCAGCTCGCCCATCCCGACGGCGTGGAACTCGGTCGCGCCCCCGGCGCCGGTCGCCAGCGCCGGCCCGCCGTGGCACGTCGTGCAGTTGGCCTCGGCGAAGAACACGATGGCCCCGCGCTTTTGCGCGCTCGACATGGCGTCGGCCTCACCGCGGAGCCAGCGCTGGAACGGGGCGCGGTCGGCCAGGACCGTCCGCTCGTACGCGGCGACCGCCAGCCCGGCCGTCTCGGCCGTGGCCCGCTCGCCCGCGGGGCGGTCCGGGAAGGCCGCGTCGAAGAGCGCACGGTATTCGGGGTAGGCCGTGTAGAGCGCCGCCGCCCCGTCGCTCATGCGGTGGACAGCGAGCCCGGCGATGGCCTGGATCTCGAGCCCCTGGAAGCCGAGTTCGTTGGTGGCGATCGGCGTGCCGGCGGCCCAGCGGCTCTCCGTGCCCGCGTTCGTGCCGGTCGCCCCAAACTGTCCGTTCCACAGCGTCACGTCCTGGAACGCCCCGTTCAGCACCGTCGGCGAGCGGATGGGCTGCGTGTCGAGCTCGACCATCGCGTAGGCCGGGTCCCGGCGGCGGCGCTCACCGAAGCGGCCGAACCCGATTCCGCCCTCGCCGATGCCCTGGGGGATGCCGGCCTGGAACCCGGAGGCGGCGTGGTGGCACGACGCGCACGAGTACATCCCCATGCCGTCGGCCTTGTTGGCGTTGACGGCCATCGCGGTCTCGTGGAACAGGAGCCGGCCGAGCGCCACCTTCTCGGGCGTCAGCGGGTTGCGGGGGTCCTGGGGGATCGCCGCGAGGTCGTCGGCCGAGGGCAGGAGGTAGGCGTCCGGGCCGCCCGCCCCGGCGATCGCGGAGGCGAGGGCGTCGTCGAGCGTGCCGGGTTCGGGGTCGGAGCCGTCGCAACCGACGAGCGCGGTGGAGGCGAAAAGGGCGAGGACGACAAGAAAGCGGGGCATGGCGCGTGCCGGGGTCGTGACAGAGTCGGCAAGGTCTGGCGGTGAGGCAGGCAGGCCCATTCACCCTGACAGATTCATGTGTTTGCACGACATACGCCAACCATTCATCTCGCCAACCTTGCGGGCCCAGAGGCGCAAACGCCGAGGCGCGGCGGGATGGGGACGGCGGGGACCGGACGGAGCGGCCGGGGCTGTAACGCAGGGAGGCGTAGCCACTCTGAAAAGTCGGCCGGCGGCCCCTCGCCCCGTGCGATCTTGCGGGCCCTCCGACCCCGACCCATGACTCTCGACCTCACCGACAAGAACGTCCTCGTCACCGGCGGCACGCGCGGCATCGGCCGGGCCATCGTCGAGGCGGCCGCGGCCGCCGGCGCCCGCGTCGCGTTCACGTACCGCTCGTCGTCCGACACCGCCGACCGGATGGTGGCCGACCTCGGCGGCGCCGACCGCGCGCGCGCCATCCAGGCCGACGCCGCCGACGCCGACGACGCCGCGGCGGCCGTCGCGGCCGTCGTCGACGCGTGGGGCTCCATCGACGGGCTCGTCGTCAACGCGGGCATCACGCGCGACGGGCTGATGATCCGGATGGACGCCGAGGCGTGGCAGGCCGTGATCGACACCAACCTGACGGGCGCGTTCCACGTCGCCAAGGCGGCCTACCGCCCGATGATGAAGCAGCGCGCCGGGAGCATCGTGACCATCTCGTCGGTCGTCGGCGTGACCGGCAACGCGGGCCAGGCCAACTACGCGGCCTCGAAGGCCGGGCTCATCGGATTCACAAAGAGCCTGGCCCGCGAGCTCGGCGGGCGCGGCGTCCGCGCGAACGTCGTCGCGCCGGGCTACATCGAGACCGACATGACGGCCGACCTCGGCCCTGCCGCCGAGGCCCTCATGGGGCAGATCCCGCTCAAGCGGCTCGGCCAGCCCGGCGACATCGCCGCGGCCGTGCTCTACCTCCTCTCCGACGCCGCCACCTACGTCACCGGCCACGTCCTCCACGTCGACGGCGGGATGGCGATGTAGAGGCAACGGCGGGCCGCCGCCTGAGAGGTCACCCCGGGTGGCTATCCGGCGGCCACCTTTGCCCTGCACCCCACCGCATGCGACGAAACGCCCAGGCGAGCAGGGTCATTCCCGACTGGCGAATCGAGGCGTTGTCCTACACCGCTCTCGGGTCGGATGGCGTTACCCTCCTCGGGACTTAGGTCGCTGTTCCCTATGGCCCACCTGGACACCCTGCTCGTCGACGCGGACGGCCGAGTCGCCGGACTGACCTCCGGGATCGGAGCCTGCCTTCCGCTCGGCCCGGACGACATCGGCCGCGCGCTCGCGGAGGCCTTGCCGGACCACGCGTGGCTCGTCGACCCCGTCCGCGCCGTGCTCGCGGGGGGCGCGGCGCCCTCGCCCCTCGAGGCCTGTGCCATGCGGGGCGCGCACCGCTTCGAGGCCCGGCCGCTGGTCGGCGGCGGCGTGGCCGTGGTGGTCGCCGACGAGACCGAGCAGGTCGCTCAAGCGGCCGAGGCACGGCACACGGCCGAGGCGCTCCAACTCAGCGAGACCCGGGTCCGAGGCCTCGTCGAGGCCTCGACCGACATGATCTGGCAGACCGACGCCGACGGCCGGGCCATCGGCGACTCGCCCCCGTGGCGCGCCTTTACGGGCCAGTCGCCCGACGACCGGTCCGAGGGGCGGTGGAGCGAGGTCATCCACCCGGACGACCTCCCCATCGTCGAGCAGGCGCGGGAGCGGTTGCTCCGCGAGCGACGGCCGCAGACCATGGAGTTCCGGCTCCACCACGCGCCCTCCCAGACGTGGCGCTGGGTGCGCGTGCAGAGCGTGCCCATCTTCGCGCCGGACGGCACCTTCCGAGGGACGGTCGGCTCGACGGTCGACATCGACGAGGAGCAGCGGGCGGCCGAGGCCGTCCGCGCCAGCGAACGCCGGTTCCGGGCGCTCGTCGAGGCCTCGGCCGAGACCGTCTGGGAGGCCGACGCCGAGGGCAACGTCCTGAGCGAGACGTCGGGGTGGGAAGCGACCACGGGGCAGAGCCGGGACGAGTACGCCGGGTTCGGCTGGCTGGCGGCCGTCCACCCCGACGACCAGGCGGCGATGGAGCGCACGTGGCGCGCGACGGTCGCCGCGGGCGCCGAGTTCGAGCACGAGTTCCGGGTCCGCCGCGCTTCCGACGGGGCCTGGCGGTGGACGCGCAGCCGCGCCGTCCCCTTGCGCGACGCCGACGGCGGCGTCGAGGGGTATATCGGGACGACCACCGACATCAGCGAGCAGCGCGAGGCGGAGGAGCGGCTCCGCGCCAGCGAGCGCCGCTTCCGCGCGCTCGTCTCGGCCTCGGCCGAGATGTTCTTCCAGACCGACCCGATGGGCAACATCCTGCCCGACGTGCCGGAGTGGGGCGAGTTCACGGGCCAGTCCTTTGAGGAGTACGGCGGCGACGGCTGGCTGGCGGCCGTCCACCCGGACGACCGCGACCGCATGGTGGAGGCCTTTTTCCGGGCCGCCTCGACGGGGGGCTACCTCCACGAGGAGTTCCGCGTGCGGCGCGCGGCGGACGGGGCGTGGCGCTGGATGTCCGGGCGGGCGGCCCCCCTGTTCACCGACGACGGGGCGTTCGAGGGCTACGTCGGGATGAACCTCGACATCACCGAGCGGAAGGCGGCGGCGGCGGCCGTGGAGGCCAGCGAGCGCCGGTTCCGGGCGCTCGTCGAGGCCTCGGCCGAGGTCGTCTGGCAGACCGACGCCGACGGCCGCTGGATCGGCGAGACACCGACGTGGCTGGCGTTTTCCGGCCAGACCTACGAGGAGGGCGCCGACGGCGGCTGGTTCGAGGCCATCCACCCCGACGACCGGGCCGTCCTCGCCGAGCGGTGGGTGGCCCTGCGGGGCGGGGGCCCGGCCGACCTCGGCGACCCCGAGGCCGCGTTCCGCATCTGGCACGAGCCGTCCGGCACGTGGCGCTGGGTGACCTCGCGGTGGGCGGGCGTGTGGGGCCCCGACGGCACCTTCGAGGGCTACGTCGGCATGAACCGCGACGTCCACGAGGAGCGCGAGGCGGCCGAGGCCGTCCGCGCCAGCGAGCGCCGCTTCCGTGCGCTCGTCGAGGTGTCGTCGGAGACCGTCTGGGAGGCCGACGCCGACGGCCTTGCCATCGGGGACTCGCCGTCGTGGCGGGCCTTCACCGGCCAGTCGGTGGCCGAGTGGCTCGGCATGGGCTGGCTGGACGCCATCCACCCCGACGACCGGGCGGCGCTGGCCGAGGCCTGGCGCGCGACCGTCGAGACCGGGGCCCCCTTCCGCCACGAGTTCCGCGTGCGCCGCGCGTCCGACGGCGCGTGGCGCTGGATGGCCGGCCGCGCCACGTCGCTCCGCCGCGCCGACGGCGCCGTCGAGGGGTACGTCGGCATGAACACCGACATCACCGAGCGGAACGAGGCCGCCGAGGCCCTGCGCGCCAGCGAGGCCCGGTTCCGGGCGATGGCCGAGACCGTCCCCGACATCCTGTTCACGGTCGAGACGACGGGCGAGGTGAGCTACGTGAACTACCGGTTCAGCGAGGCCACCGGCATCGACCCGTCGGCGTACGAGACCGTCGAGGACTGGCGGGCCACCATCCACCCCGACGACCGGGCCGCGGTGGACGCGGCGTGGAAGAAGGCCTTCGACACGGGCACGCCCCTCGAGATCCGGTACCGCACCCCCCGGTCGAAGTCCCAGTACCGCTGGGCCATCGCCCGGGCCCGGCTCGTCGACGCGGGCCACGGGCAGCCGCCCCGGTGGTACGGCGCGGCGACCGACATCCACGACCTCGTTCAGGCCGAGCGGGCGCTGGAGGAGGCCAACGCCACGCTCGCCGCGCGCGTCCAGGCCGAGACCGAGCGGGTCCGCCAGCTGGCCGCCGCGCTCTCGGTCGCCGAGCAGTCCGAGCGCCGCCGGATCGCGGACGTGCTCCACGACGACCTCCAGCAGCAGCTCTACGGGGCGGCCATGCTGGTGGCCCAGCTCCAGCGCGAACCGCCCTCCGACGAGCGCGCCCGGCTGCTCGGCCGGTGCGACCAGATCCTCGAGGACGCGTCCGACCTCGCTCGCGGCCTGGCGACCGACCTGTCGCCGCCCGCGCTCGACTCGAGCGACGTCTGCGACCTGGTGCGGTGGCTGGGCGCGGAGACCAAGCGGCTCCACGGGCTGGCGGTCGACATCGAGGCCGACACCGCCGGGCCCTGCGTGGTCCACGACATGTCCGTCCGGGCGCTGCTGTACCGGACCCTGCGCGAGTTGCTGTTCAACGTCGCCAAGCACGCCGACGCGGACCGCGCGCAGCTCCGGGTCGCCGTCGATGCGGGCTGGCTTCGGGTCGAGGTCGAGGACGACGGGCGCGGGTTCGAGACGACGACGACCGACGACGGATACGGCCTTGCGACCGTCCGGGAGCGGCTGGCGGTAGCGGGCGGACGGCTCGACGTGGCCTCCGAGCCCGGCGAGGGCACCTGCATCCGGCTGGCGATTCCCCTCGGGACGGCGCCCGGGCCCCGCGAGCCCGCTCCGACGCCCCCGCTCCTCCACAAGCGCTTCCCGAGCCCGGAGGTCCGGGGCGCGCGCACGTGGGACGAGTCGCGGCCGTACTCTGCCGCCCAGCCCTCGGACGCCCGCCGGCCGGATGACCTATCGGATCTGCCTCGTGGAGGACCACCGCGTCGTCCGTGAGGCGTACGCGACGGTGCTGGCGGGCTGCCCGGATCTCGAGCTATTCGCCGCCGTGGCGACCGCCGAGGAGGTGCTGACCCGGCTCGATGGCGCGGTGTGCCACTTGGTGATGACCGACGTCCGGCTGCCCGGCATGAGCGGGCTCGCCCTCGTCGAGCGACTGGCGAAGGAGCGGCCCGAGGTGCGGGCCCTCGTCATCACGGGGCAGGACGAGGCCGTCGTCGAGCCACTCGCGCGGGCGGCCGGCGCGCGCGGCTTCCTCCCCAAGCGTCGCGCCGCGCGCGAGTTGGTCGCCACGGTCCGCGCGGTCTTGGGCGTCGGGGCGAACTAGCGAGGGTCCCCACCGGACGGCCACCCCGCCCGTGGGGCACCCGTACTAGACCCCGCCGATCGACGGCGACTATCCTGCACACTCATGCCGTCAGACCCCGGACCCGACATGCGCGCAGGTCTCGCCATCCTCCTGCTCGTGGCGTCGGCCGCGCTGGCGCCGCCCGCCGGCGCGCAAGCCGACGGCCGCCCCAGCCACGGACAGCGTGCCGCGATGGCGCTGGCGGGCGGCGCCCTCGGCGTCGGCGCGGCCGTCGGGACCTACGCGCTGCTGTACCCCGCCTCCGACACGGGCCCCGGCGTAGCCCTCGTCGCCGCGGCGTACCCCGTGGGCGTCGCGGCGGGGACCGTGCTCGTCGACCGGGCGGTCGGGAGCGGGACGCCCGCCCAGGCCGTGCTCGCCGACGCCATCGTCGGAACGGTCGTCGGGGGGACGGCCGGGCTGGTGATCGGCGGGGCGGCCGTCGGCGTCGGGTACCTCGCCACCGGGGGCGACGGCTATGCGCTGATCCTCCCGGCGCTCGTCGGCGCCCTGGCTGGGACGGCGGTCGCGGTCGGCGTCTCGACGTGGCGGGCCTCGTCGGGCGTCCGCCTCGCACCAGCGGCCCTCGCGGCGCCGTCGGGCGAGCGCGGCGCCGGGGTGTCCCTGTCGATTCCATTCTGAGCCGATGCGCGCGCTCGTCCTGTTCGTCTTGCTCGCGGCCTCCGCCCGCGCGCAGGGGCCCGCCCCCGCCAGCCATCCCCACGACCCTGCCCGCCGGGCGACCGTCTGGGAGGGGGCCGGGATGTACGCGGCCGGGACGGTGGCCGGGGTGGCGTCCTTTGCGGGGAGCTTCGTGCTCGTGGACGCGATCAGTCCGCCCGGTGACGACACCGGCGTGCTTCTGATCCCCGCCGGTGTCCTGTTCGGCGTCTCCGCCACGACGTACGGCATGGGCCGTCTGCTCGGCATCGACGGGACGGCCCGGGGGGCCGCGTTCGGAGCCGCCGTGGGCGCGATCCCAGGCACCGCCCTCCTGGCCCTCTCGCTGACGATCTCCGACCTCAACGCGCTCGGCCCCGCCATCGCGGGAGCGTACCTGACCCTCGCGCTGGTTCCGTTGGGCGCCGTCGTCGGGTACGGGATGGGGGCGCGGCGCGTGCACCTCGCGCCCGTCGCGCTGGCGGCGCCGACAGGCGAGCGGGGCGCGGGACTCTCGTTCACCGTCGCCCTCTGACCCGATGCGCCTCATCCTCGCCCTTCTCGCGTCCCTGGCCGCCCTGTCTGCCTCGGCCCAGCACGTCCCGCCGCCGCCCCTCAAGGCGCCCCCCGAGGCGCGCGGCGCACGGGTGTGGATGACCGCGGGAGGGCTGGCCGGGACCGCCGCTCTTCTGTACACGGTCTCACCCGACGTATTCGAGACCCGCGGCCTCGTCGTCGCCATCGCCACGGTGCCGGTCGGGGCGGCGGTCGGGGTGCATGGCGTGGCGGAGGCCTTGGGCGTTGAGGGCTCCCTCTTGAGGACGCTCGGACGCGCCACGGCGGGCGCCGCGCTCGGCGTCGGCACGGTCGCGCTCGCAGGGTCCGCGGAGAGCAGTCCGGGCGTGATCGCTGGCGTCGGCATCTTGCTCGTGGCGCCGGCCGTGTTCGCGGCCGCAGGCCGAGGACGCGCCGAGGTCCGGCCGGCGGCGCTTCGCGCGGCGGGTGGGCCGACCGTCGCGGGCCTGCGCGTGACGGTCGGGTTGTAGCCGCCGGGACCAACGAGCGAGGGGAGAACTCCGGCGGAAGACCTCTCGGGGCCGAGCGCCCGCGCGAGCCCCGTGCGTAGCCTTCCAGTGGCGCGGACCGTCCGCGCCGGCGCAGCGGCCCTAGAGCCGGCGCCCGCGACGCCGGTCGGGAGAGACAGACCCGGGCGGCCCCTCTCCCCTCCCCGACCCCATGGCGTTCAAAGCCGTCTTCGACCTCACCCAAAAGGCCCAGAACGAGGCCAAGGCCGAGCGCAAGCTCACCACTCCGTTCGACGACCCCGACCCCGACCGCGAGGTCGCGGCCATCGCGGACCTCCCCGAGCGGCTTCAGCAGGGCATCGAGGCGCTCGGGTGGCCGGCGCTGATGCCCGTCCAGGCCGAGGCCATCCCGTACATCCTGGACAACCGCGACCTCATCGTGCAGAGCCGGACCGGCTCGGGCAAGACGGGCGCGTTCCTGCTGCCCCTCCTGGAAAAGCTCGACGTCCGCGAGAAGACGACGCAGGCGCTCGTGCTCTGCCCGACGCGCGAGCTCGCGAGCCAGATCCACGCCGAGTTCGAGCGCATGAACGCCGGGCTTTCAGAGGACGAGCGCCTCAACGCGATCCCCGTCTACGGCGGCGTCGGCTACGAGCCCCAGGTCAAGGCCTTCGAGAAGGGCGCCCAGCTCGTCGTCGGCACGCCCGGCCGCGTCCTCGACCACCTCGGCCGGGGCACGCTCAAGCTCGACAAGCTCCGGACCATCATCCTCGACGAGGCCGACGAGATGCTGTCGATGGGCTTCTTCCCCGACATGATCAAGGTCCGCCGGTACCTCCCGCGCGAGCGCGACTCGTACATGTTCTCGGCGACCATGCCGTACCAGGTCCAGCGCATCGGCCAGGAGTTCCTGACCGAGCCGGTGTTCCTGGCGACGGCCGGCGGCCAGATCCACGTCGAGCAGATGACGCACCGGGCCTACCAGGTCCACCCCATGGACAAGGACCGGTCGCTCGCGACGCTGATCGCGTGGGAGAACCCGACCTCGGCGATCATCTTCGCGAATACGCGCCGCGAGGTCGAGTACCTCGCCAACTTCCTCAACAACTACGGCTACAACGCGGCCGGCATCTCGTCCGACTTGACGCAGAAGGCGCGCGAGAAGACGATGAAGCGCCTGCGCGACGGCGACCTCCGCTTCCTGGTCGCCACGGACGTCGCCGCGCGCGGGATCGATGTCGAGGACCTCAGCCACGTGTTCCAGTACGACATCCCCCAGGACCGCGAGTACTACGTCCACCGCTCGGGCCGGACGGCACGCGCGGGCAAGGCCGGCGTGTCGATCGCCATCACGACGGCGTCCGACATGCCGACGCTCCGCCAGATCGCGCGGAAGTACGACATCCCGCTCGAGGAGCGCGAGATGCCGACCGAGGAGGCGCTCGCGTCCCGCGTCGGCCAGCGGCTGACCAACCTCTTGGAGGACCGGATGCGCGACCGCTCGAACCTGGAGCGCGAGCGCCAGAGCCGCTTCGTCGCCGTCGCCAAGGCGCTCGTCGAGGAGGGCGAGCCGGAGGTGCTGGCGATGCTGCTCGACGAGGCCTACCAGCAGAGCCTGGGGACGCCCTCGGCGGGCCCGGCCATGGACCGCTCGGAGTCGGCGTACGACGTGCAGCAGCGCGAGGCGAAGGAGGAGCGCGAGGGCCGCGGCCGCTCGCGCCGCCGCGACGAGGACGACGAGCGGTCACGCCGTAGCTCCCGCCGCGACCAAGCCCGCGCCAACGACGCGGACGAGGCGTCCGACGACGACGTGCCCCACGCCGACGCGCGCGACGACGTCTCCTCGGAGCCGGAGGCCCGCGACGACCGCCAGCCCGCCGGCGACGACCGCCCCGAGGGCGACGCGGCGCCCAAGAAGAAGCGCCGCCGCCGCAAGAAGAAGTCGTCGGCCTCGCGCGACGAGTCGGAGGCCTCCGCCGAGCCGGTCGCCGAGATGGCGTCTGGCGACGACGACTAGGCCCGCGCGGGTACGCGCCTCTCCGTAGGGCGTGGGACGTGGGCCGCGGAGACGCGCGCCCACGTCTCACACTCCACAAGCGGGCCCTCCCACGACCCTCACCCCAGTCCTCGCCATGATCGAGCTCTGCACCGCCGCCCTCCTCTTCGCCGCCGCGCCGGACTCGGTCGCCTTCCAGGCGTACGACGCCCGGGGCGCGCAGGTCGAGCTGGCGGCGGTCTGCGGCGCCATCGCGGACGCCGACGTGGTCTTCCTCGGGGAGCGGCACGACGACGCGACGGCGCACGCCATCCAGCTCGAGCTGCTGGCGACCGCCAGCGCCAGTGCCCGGTCGGCGGACCGCCCCCTCGTGCTGGCGCTCGAGATGGTCGAGACCGACGTGCAGCCCGTGCTCGACGAGTACCTCGCCGACTTGGTCCGCGAGCGCGACTGGCTGGCGGCGGGCCGCCCGTGGGGCAACTACGAGAGCGACTACCGGCCGCTCGTCGAGTTCGCGAAGGCCGAGGGCCACGCGGTCGTCGGAACGAACGCGCCGGGGCGCTACGTGAGCCTTGTCTCGCGGCGCGGCGGGCTCGCGGTCTTGGACACGCTGTCGGCGACGGCCCGGGCGTGGCTGGCGCCCGTCGTGGCCCCGCCGTCGGACGCGCTCGCGACGGCGTTCACCGAGCTAATGGACGGGATGCCGCATGGGTCGGGCCCGTCGGTCGAGGGGATGCTGGCGGCGCAGAACCTGCGCGACGCGTCGATGGCGTGGCAGATCGCCGAGTCGCTGGCGCTCCACCCCGGCGCGCTCGTGGTCCACGTCAACGGGAGCTTCCACAGCGCGGGCGGGCGCGGCATCCCCGAGCACCTCGCCCGGCTGGCGCCGACTGCGCGCGTGCTCGTGATCACGATGGCCCCGGACGCTGAGCCGGGCGCTGGCGACGACTTCGTGATCCGGACGTCGGCGCCCGCCAGCGACGGCTGACTCTCGAACAGTCTCGGTCTACGCCTCCCGCCGCAGCGACAGCCGCCGGGGCTTGCGCGCCACCGCGAGCCCGTGCGCCTGGGCGACGGCCTCAACGGTGCGGCGCTCGTCGGGCGTGAACGACGCGACGACGAGCACGCCGCCGGGCGCGAGCCGCGCCGCCAGCGGGGCGAGGGCGGGCCCGGCGGCGCGGCGCCCCAGGTACGCGACGGCAACCGGCTCGGCGTCGGCGGCGTCGGGCCACCCATCGAGCAGCGTCACGCGCGTGGCGTCCGGGCGGAAGCCGTGCGCGGTGAGCGCCGCCGCTAGCGACGCCCGGTCGGCGACGCCGTAGACGCGGACCTCGCGCGAGGTCATCCGGGCGTCGGCCACCACGACCGCCGTCCCGCCCCGCGGGTCGCCGGCCACGACGAGCACGCCCGGCACGCGCTCGCGCTCGGCCGCCAGCACGTGCTCGTGGAGCTCCGCCAGCACGGCCGCCGGCAGCGCCGTCAGGCCGTCGTCGCGGACATCGGTGACGACCGGCGGAGCGGTCCGCCGCGCGACGGCGTCGAGCACGGCGGCGGCGGCGGCGCGAAAGAGACGGGGGGACGAGGGGGGCACGGCCGAAGGTACCCGGTGGGGCACACGGTCCGGGACGACCCCGGCCCGGCCGCGCGGTATCTTGGCGGTCCCCCTGCGCACGCGCCCCGCCTATCGACCGTTCGACACGCCCTGAATCTCTCCGGTTGAGCCCCCCGCTCCCCATGCGTGTCTCTGTCCAGCCTCTCGCAGGTGCCTTTCGTTTCGCCCTGTTGGCGTGTGCCCTCGTCGCCTCCACGGCGGGCGCCAGCGCCCAGGTCTGGGGCGAGCTCACCGGCCGCATCACCGACGACGCCGCCGCCGCCGTCCCCGCCGCGTCCGTCTTGATCGAGGGCACCTCGTTCGGCACGAACACCGACGGCGACGGCCGCTACGGCTTCCGGGTCCCCGAGGGGACGTACCCCATCCGCGTCTCGTTCGTCGGCTACACGACCGTCCGCGACACCGTCGTCGTCCGCCGCGGCGCCACGACGCGGTACGACGCCGTGCTCGCGGTCGCGATCGGCGAGATCGGCGACGTGGCCGTCGAGGGCGCGGCCGAGCGAGGGGTGGGCGTGTCCCGCATCGACCCCCGGACCGTCCGCGACATGCCCATGCCGATGGCCGACGCCGTCCGCGGCGTCAAGACGGAGCTCGGCGTGACGTCGTCGAACGAGCTGTCGAACAGCTTCTCCGTGCGCGGCGGGAGCTACGACGAAAACCAGTTCTTTATCGACGGCTTCGAGATCTACCGGCCCCTCCGGATCAGCCAGGGCGAGCAGGAGGGGCTCGGGCTCGTCAACGGCGACCTGACCTCGCGGATGACGCTCTTTGCCGGCGGCTTTCCGGTCCGCTATGGCGGCAAGCTGGCGTCCGTCTTGGACGCCACCTACGCCGTGCCCGAGGGTGTCCCGAGCGGGACGGCCTACGTCTCGACGCTCGACGCGGGCGCCCAGGTCGGCGGCGCGCTCGGCGAGGGCGTCGGGCTGGCGGTCGCCGCCCGCAGTGCCCGCCCCCAGCGCTTTTTCGCCGGCCAGGAGCTCGACGGCGCCTACGACCCCGACTTCCGCGACGCCCAGGGCGTGCTCGACTGGCGGCTCTCCGACACCCACACGCTGCGCGGGCTCGGCCTCTACGCGCGCCACCGCTTCCGGCTCGCGCCGCGCCAGCAGGAGACCACGTTCGGCATCTACCCCAACCTGGTCCAGACCGTCGCGCGCGACTTCGAGGGCATCGAGGAGGACGGCTACGACATCGCCTTCGGCGGCGCGATGCTGAGCAGCACGTTTGGGGAGGCCGTCCAGGCCGAGCACCGCGTGTCGGTCTTCTCCATCGACGAGTTCGAGACCTACGACGTCACCTCGCGGACCTCGCTCTACCGCCGCCAGCAACGCCCCGAGGGCTCGCAGGCCGACCTCGACCGCCTGCTCGAAGGGCAGACCCTGCAGCGCGACCTCGCCCAGAATGAGATCCAGCAGACCATCCTGACCGCTCAGGGCCGCTACCTCGTCAGCCTCGGCCCGCACAGCATCGACGCGGGCTGGCAGGGCCGGACGTTCTCGTTCGTCGACCAGATCAACGAGAGCACGGCCGTCACGGGTCAGAACGACGAGGGCGACCAGGTCACAGTCAACGTCCGCGAGTTGGTTGCCGACACCACGTTCTCGTCGGTCCAGGGCGCGCTGTGGGCCGAGGACGCCGTCCGCCTCGGCCGACTCACCGTCACGCCGGGCGTCCGCGCCGACTACTTCGCCTACAACGAGGAGCTGACGCTCTCGCCGCGTCTCGGGCTCTCGTACACGCTGTCGCCGGTGACCACGCTCGCGGGCGCGTTCGGCATCTACCACCAGGCGCCGACGTACCGCGAGCTGCGCGGCGACCCCGACCCGGGCACATCGGCCTTCAACGCGCTCGACGGCGACGTCGCCAGCCCGCGTGCCTTGCAGGCCGTCGTCGGGCTGGAGCGGTTTTTCCCGAGCCGCCGGTTCTCGCTCCGCGCCGAGGCGTATGCCAAGCGGTTCGAGGACCTCATCTCGTACGACGTCGAGAACGTCCGCGTGGTGTACTCGGCCGAGAACGACTCCGAGGGCTACGCCGCCGGCCTCGACCTCCAGCTGCGCGGCGAGCTGGTGCCGGGCCGCGAGAGCTGGATCAACTATGGCTTCCTGGTCACCAAGGAGCGGTTCTACACGCCCGAGGCGACGGACGAGCAGACGCTCGACGAGTTCGCCGCGCGCGGCGGCGGCGACTGGATCCGCCGCCCGACCGACCGGCGCCACAACCTGTCGATGTTCGTCCAGGACTACGTCCCCGGCGACGACACCTGGACGCTGCACATCCGGACGCTCTACGGGTCGGGCATCCCGACGACGGCCCCGGCCCGCGACGAGGACCTGTCGGTCAACGCCATCTCCGTCTTCGTCGAGGGCCCGCGCAACCGGATCGAGCTGCCGAGCTACTTCCGGTTCGATCTCGGCGCGACCAAGAAGCTCCGGCTCGCCAACTTCTCGAACGGCGCACCGCTGGAGCTGCTGGCGACCGTCGAGGTGCTCAACGTGTTCGACCAGACGAACGCCGTGGCGTACTCGTGGATCGAGCAGTTCTCGGGCGACCGCCGGATCTATACGGCCGCCCCGACGCGCCTGACGCCCCGCTCCCTCAACGTCCGCTTCCGCGTCGACTTTTAGGACGCAGACCGGGGACGCCGGACCGGGGACGCCGGACCGGGGACCGCGGTTGGAGTTCGTCACTCGGGAGCCCCCCGCAAGTCGGTGCCGCCGGCCCTCGGCCTCGGCGCCGAGGCGGGCGGAGCCGAGCGGGTGGCCCTCCGTCTGCGGTCTTCGGTCCGCGGTCCCTCGCCCGCTACGGCCGGCGGAAGCGGATGGTGAGCGTGCCCCGGTTGCTGCGCTGGTCCTGGTAGAGCGACGGGTCGAAGGCCTGGAGGTCGACGCCCGTCCGCTCGAAGGCGTTGCCGAGCACGCGCGGCGACTCGCCCTCGTAGGTCAGCACGAAGTCGGCCGGGAGGAACAGCTGGGCGAGGTCGGCCCGGTCCTCCTCGGCGACGGCCGTGAAGGTGGCCCGCCCGCGCGAGGCCGTCACCGAGAGGTCGACGCGGCGCGTCGGAGCGTCGGGGTAGCGGACCCTCAGGAGCGCCTGGTCGTCGTCGCCGAACACCTCGAGCGAGGTGCCGGTCAGGTCGAGGCGGGCGCCGAGGTCGGCCGTCGGCAGGCCCTGGGTAGCGGGGTCGAACGTCAGCTCTTCGAGTGAGTAGACGCCGTCGATGAGCGCGAGGTCGCGGCCGGGGTTGTTCGAGTCGCAGCCCGAGAAGGCGAGAAACGCGAGCGCGACGGCGAGAAGGGCGCAGCGGGGGCAGGTCGGCATGGGGGGCGTCCGGGAGAGGGGACGGCAGTACGCGCCGCGCGGGCGTTTCGTGCCCGCGCGCGCCCTCGGCCCCGACATTCCGCGGGTCCGCTCCCGACCCGGTCGTCACCCACCGGGCCCGGCAAAGCGGACCTCCGCCGTGGCCACCCCGCCGACGCGGCCGACCCCGCCGGTCACGTTGAGCGGCAGGTCCGCGCGCTCGGCGAACGGGTTCTCGTCGAGGTCGAAGTTGAGGATCTGAAAGGCGTCGTACAGCTCGGGCGTGATCGCGGCGACCTGGACGCGGACCGCGCCCGTGTCGCCGGGGTGACGGCCGAAGGCGTCGGCCTCGATGTCGAAGTCGCGAGCGACCCCGTCGAAGGCGTCGTCGGGGAAGGTCACAAAGTGGATCGAGGAGCCGGCCTCGCGCGAGCCGGTGAGCAGGACCGGGTCCTCGGTCGCGAAGTCGCTCCGGTAGACCTGCGGGGTCGGGAAGACGACCAACGTGTCGATCGCCCCGCCGGGCAGGCACACCGAGACCGTCGTCCGGTCGAACTCGCGGTACAGCGCCATCGCGTAGCGGTCGCCCGGGCCCGGCGGGTCCGTCAGGCGGACGCGCAGGCGCCAGCGGTCGCCGCCCACACGGGTCGCCGTGACCGTCGGCGGGTCGGGGACGGCGACGGTCGCCGCGGCCGACGGCAGCCCGGGCATCTCGGCGCGGACGGTGTAGGTCGCCCCGGCCTCGATGGGCACCGACCCGACGAAGACGCCGCATGGGAACGGGCCCTCGGTCGTCGTAACGGTCTGGCCGGTCGCCGCGTCGCACCGGCTCGTCCGCCGACTGTAGCACGTCCGCTCGACGGCGCGGAGCTCCTCGACCAGCGCGCCGTCGCGCAGGAGCACCACGCGGCCGTCGACGCGCGAGGGCCGCTGCGCCAGCCCCGACCCGGCCGAGTCGACGGCGTACGGGTCGCGCGTGACGCTCACGCGGACGCGCGCGGGCCGCCCGGCCTCGAACACGGCGCGGACCGTCGTCTGCGGCTCGTAGGCCGGCGTCTCGATGTCGAGCGCCGACGACAGGTCGCAGGCCCCGAGCGCCAGCGCCAGCAGGGCCGCGAGGAGCAGGCGCCCCATCCGCTGGCGCCCGCACCCCCCGTCCGCGCGGCGCACCGCACGCTGGGCTCGCGCCAGCAGCGGTGCGGCCCCGCTCGCCTCGCTCGACGCCGCGCGGCCTGTCCCCCTTGCCAAGGGGGGCCGCCTGAGCGCCTCGGAGCGCAGCGATGGGCGCTTAGGCGGGGGGTCTGCCGAGCATCCCACCCCGCTGCCGTCCCGACCGGCCGGCGCCAGCAGACGGGCCCCGCCAGCAGCGGCAGGTCCCGAGCGGACACGAGCGAGAGCGGCCACGGTCACAGCGCGAAGCGGTAGGAGAGCGACGGCAGGATGGGAAAGAGGGAGATGCCCACGAGCTGCTGGCGCGTGTCGCCCGTCGCCGGGTCCGTCCGGTCGTCGAGCAACGTCACGAAGGGGTTCTTGCGGTTGAGCGCGTTGTAGACGTGGAGCGCGACGGCGTGCGGGCGCGGGCCGCGGCGCAGGAAGTACGTCAGCCCGACGTCGACGCGGCTGTAGGCCGGCAGGCGGTGCCCGTTCCGAGGGCCGTAGGCCACCTCCGAGGTCGACGACGGGACGGAGGCGGCCCAGTACGCGATCGAGCCCGACGAGAGGTACGTCGCGTCG
The DNA here is from genome assembly GCF_046845755.1 of Rubrivirga halophila. Classification (GTDB taxonomy): domain Bacteria; phylum Bacteroidota; class Rhodothermia; order Rhodothermales; family Rubricoccaceae; genus Rubrivirga. Next base: position 4,145,273 of record NZ_CP177357.1, on the reverse strand, counting down.
TACGTCGCCGAGGGCAGCGTGACGGCGTCGCCCGTCCCGTAGACGGCCGTCACGGCGGCGTCGACCCGGGCCGAGAGGCGGACGCTGGCGACGGCGGACACGTCGTGGCGGCGGTCGTAGCGGTACGGAAACCACGCGCCGTCGGCGATGGCGTCGAAGCGCCGCGTGCTCGACGCGAGGGTGTACGCCAGCCACGCGCGGAGGCGGGGGCCCCGGTGCTCCACCAAGACCTCCAGCCCCCGGCTCCGCCCCTCGCCCGTCACCACCAGTTCCTGCCAGTCGTCGAAGGGCGACGTAAACGCGGCGCCGTCGCGGTACGCGACCAAGCCCTGCATCGAGCGCCAATAGCCCTCGACCGACCACGTCGTCCGCCCGCTGGCCGACGAGCCCGCCAGCCCGGCCGCGAGCTGGGTCCCGCGCTCCGGGCCGACGGAGTCGGCGGGCACCCACAGGTCGGCAGGCAGGCCGATGCCGGCGCCCGTCGTCAACAGGTGGACCGGCTGCTGGGCCGTCGCGAAACTGGCCTTGAGTGAGACCCGGCGGAGGACGCGGAGCGCGGCCGAGAGGCGCGGCTCGGCGGTCGGGTAGCGGTACGGCCCGGCGGCGTACAACGCGGCGTGGACGCCGAAGTCGAACGTCAGCGGCCCCGCGCGCCAGGTGTCGCTGAGGTAGCCGCCGATCTCGAGGGCGTCGGTGTCGCCGCCCCCGAGCGTCGTGTCGGCCGGGACGCCGTCGGCGGCCTCCTCCCCCAAGAGCGACAGCGCGCCGGGTGTGAAGCGGTGCTGCGTGACGGACCCGCCGAAGCGAACCGTGTGGCGGTCGAGCGCGAGGTCCACGTCGAGGCGGCCGCCGAGGTCGCGGATGGCGGAGCGGTAGACGGCGGCGGCGGTCACGGGGTCGGGGCCGCCTCGGCCCTCGTCGGAGGTGACGGCCACGTCGAAGCCGTAGTCGCTGGCGGTGAGCGTGAGCGCGGCGAAGGCGCGGCCCCGGGCGTGCGTCCAGCGGACGGCGCCGGTCGTCGAGCCCCAGTCGAGCGCGCCGCCGGTCGCCGTCTCGATGCCCGTCCGCTCGCACGCGCCATCCGCACACGCCAGCTCGGGGTCGACGGCGGTAAACGAGAAGGCGTCGCCGCCCCGGTAGACGCTCAGGTACACGCGGTCGCGCGCCGTCGGCCGCCAGTGCACCTTGGCGTGGACGTCGTGGAACGCCACGCTGGGGTCGACGGTCGCGCGGTCGGCCGCCTCAGCGCTCTCGTTCGCGCGATCGATAAAGGGCTGCGCCAGCAGGTCAATGTGTGTCCGCCGCCCCGACACCAGGACCGACAGCCGGCCGGGCACGACCGGCCCTTCCGCCAGCAGCGTCGTCGACAGGACGCCGACGGACCCCTGGAGGCGGTGCCGCTGCAGGTCGCCGTCGCGTAGCCGCACGTCGAGGACCGACGCCAGCCGGCCGCCGTAGCGCGCGGGGTACGCCCCCTTCGTCAGCTCCACGCGCTCGACGGCGTCCGCGTTGAACGTCGACACGAAGCCGAACAGGTGGGCCGCGTTGTAGAGCGGCGTGCCGTCGAGCAAGACGAGCGTCTGGTCGGGCGAGCCGCCGCGGACGTAGAGCCCGGCCGTCGCCTCCTGCCCCGCGCGGACGCCCGGCAGCAACTGCACGGCTTTCAGCACGTCGGCCTCCCCCAGGAGGGCCGGGAGTGCGATCACGTCGCGCCCCGTCAGCCGCGCCTGTCCGAGTTGGGGCGTGTCCTCGGGCCGGTCCGCCCCGGCCTCGACGACGACCTCGCCCAGCGCGAGCGGCCGCAGCGCCACGTCGAGCCGTCCCTGGCGCGCCTGCCACGTCCCGACGTGCAGGGGGTCGTAGCCCACCATCGACACGACGAGCCGGACCGAGTCGGCGGGCAGAGGCAGCGAGAAGTGGCCGTAGGCGTTCGTCGTCGTGCCCCGCGCGAAGGCAGGCGCATAGACGGCCGCCCCGATCAGCGCCCCGCCCGTCTCGGCGTCGGTAACGGTCCCGTTGACGACCTGCGCCCCGGCGCCAGACGCGACGAGGGCGAGCACGAGGCAGCCGAGGGCGAGACGGACCATGAGCGCGGAGCCGGGCCCCTTACACGGTAGGGACAGGGGTGAGGATAGGGGGTCCACGCTCCCCCCGCAATGGCCTTCCAGCGCCCACCGTTGCACAATGGTGGGCTAGGCCCCAGGCGCGCCGGCCGCGCGAGATCGCCCAAACGCGCCGCGGGCCGGCCCCTCTTGCGAAGAGCCGACCCGCGAGCCGATCGTCGGACGAGGCTACTGCCGGTTGAACCGGATCGTGAGCGTGCCGTCGACGCTCGTCAGGCCCTGGTAGGCGTCGCGGTCGAAGGCGTCGAGGTTGACGCCGCGCAGCTCATACGTGCCCGTCAGCGTGGACGGCGTCGAGCCCGAGTAGTCGAGCGCGAAGTCGGACGGGAGGAGGATGTCCTCGAGGTCGTCCCGGTCTTCGTTGCCGATGGCCGTGAAGGTGGCGCGCGTGTCGTTCGCGCGGACGTTCAGGTTGATGCGGCGCGTGCCGCCGGCCAGGAACGGGACCGTAAAGAGGGCCTCGTCGTCGTCGCCGAACACCTGGAGCGTGGTGCCCGCCGTGTTGAGCTTGCTGGCGATGTTGGCGTCGGCCACGGACGCGGCGGACGGGTTGAACGACAGGACGGCCAGGCGGTACGTGCCGCTGATGTTGACGAGGGCCTCGGGGCTGCTGGAGTCGCAGCCGACGAGCAGGAGGAGGGCCGCGAGGGCGGAGAGGCGAAGGCGCATGGGAGTGGCGGGAGTGGAGAGGGGGAAAGCGGCGGTGATACGCGCCGGTGGTCCGGTTAGTGCCCCCCGCGCGGTGAACATGCGGACCGGGATCGGCCGCGCGGCGCGGCCGGGGGCACGCCGGGCGCCCCGCCGGCGTTGCCACGCCATGATCGACGCGCTGACCACTCTCCTCCGCGACCGCCGGATCGCCGTGCTGGCGGGCGCTGGGATCTCGACCGAGTCCGGCATCCCCGACTACCGGGGCCCGCAGACGCGGCACGTGGAGCGCCGGCCGGTCCAGTACGACGACTTCGTCCGCGACGCCGCCGCGCGCCAGCGCTACTGGGCGCGTGCCAGCCGGGGCTGGGGCCGCGTCGCCGACGCCCGCCCGAACGCCGGCCACCAGGCGCTGGCGCGGCTCGAAGCCGCCGGGCTCGTCGAGGGCGTCGTCACCCAGAACGTCGACGGGCTGCACCAGGCGGCGGGCTCGCGCGCGGTCGTCGAGCTGCACGGGACGCTCGACGCCGTCGTGTGCCTGGGCTGCGGCGGTCGGCTCTCGCGCCAGGCCGTGCAGGCGCAGATCGAGACGCGCAACCCCGGCTGGCTCGCCGCGCCGGTCCCCGACGGCCGGCTGGCGCCCGACGGCGACGCCGAGGTGGCCGTCGCCGGGTTCGCCCCGCCCGCGTGCCCGGTCTGCGATGGCGTGCTCAAGCCCGACGTGGTGTTTTTCGGCGAGAGCGTGCCCAAGCCCCGGGTGGCCCTCGCGGCCGAGATCGTCGCGCGCGCCGACGCGCTCTTGGTCGTTGGGTCGAGCCTGGCCGTGTACAGCGGCTACCGCTTCGTGCGGCAGGCCGAGACCGAGGGGACGCCCATCGCGATCGTGACGCTGGGCAAGACGCGGGGCCACCGCCACGCGGCCGTCGCCGTGGACGCGCCGCTGGGCCACGCGCTGCCCGCGCTGGCGGACGCGCTCGGCGCCTAGCCGCCCTCGGGCGGCGCGAGCGGGAGGTCGACGGTGAACGTGGCGCCCTCCCCGAGCGCGCTCTCGACGGTCACCTCGCCGCCCATAGCGCGGGCGAGCTCGCGGCTGATGGACAGGCCCAGGCCGACGCCCGACGCCGCACCCAGACCGCCCTCTTGCACGAACGGGGCAAACACCGCGTCGAGCCGATCCGCGGCGATGCCGGGGCCGGTGTCGGCCACGCGCAAGGCCACGCGGCCGTCGGCGACCTCCCACGCGACGGCGACCGTCCCGGGGCCCTCGGCGCCGGTGAACTTGACGGCGTTGCCGAGCAGGTTGACGAGCACCTGCCGCAGGCGGTCGGCGTCGGCCCAGGCCTCGGCGGGCGGCCCGGCGGGCGGCGCCAGCGTGACGCCTGCCCCCTCGGCCTGAGCGCGGACCAGCGCGAGCGCCGCCTCGACCGCCGCGGCCACGTCGAGGCGCGCCGGCCGGACGTCGACGCGGTCGGTCTCCAAACGCGAGAACGCGAGCACGTCGGCGACCAGGCGGAGCACGTAGCGGCCGGCCTCGGCGATCCGCGCCAGCTCGGCGGCCTGCGCGTCGGTGACCGGCCCGAGCGCCTGCAGGGCCATCATGTCCGCCGAGAACGTCATGGCGCTGAGCGGCGAGCGGATGTCGTGGGAGAGCATCGCCAGGAACCGCGCGCGCGAGTCGCTGGCGGTCTCGGCCGCGCGCCGGGCCTCCAGGATCTCGTCCTCGAACCGGCTCCGCCGCTCGATGGGCACGACGGCCAGCCAGTTCATCGGCCCGTCGGAGCCCTCATGTCGGGCGGCCTCGACGAGCACGGGCAGGTCGTCGCCGGCGGCCGTCCGGAAGGAGACGTAGACCTCGTGGACGGCGCCCCGCAGGCGCAGGAGCGGGAAAAAGTGGGTCTGGTAGTACAGCCGCGCGCCCGGCGCCAGGATCTCGCGGACCTTCCGCCCGCGGAGCGCCTCCGGGGCCATGCCGAGCGCGTCGGCGATCGCCTGGTTGGCGTCGCAGATGACGCCGCCGTCGTCGACCGTGAGGAGCCCGCAGGGGGCGTGGTCGATGGGCCGGGTCACGCCGCGCCGGTGCGGCCGTCGAGGTAGGCCCGGATGGCGGCGGCCGTCTCGCCGGGGTGGCTGAGGTGGGGGCAGTGACCGGTCGCCGCGAGTTGGTGCAACGTCGAGCCGGGAAGGTGCTCGTGGAGGTACTGACCGACGGGCTCGGGCGCGATCGCGTCGTCGGTGCACTGGAGGATCAGCGACGGGACGGTGACCGCCGCGAGGTCGGCGCGGTTGTCCGAGAGGAAGGTGACCGCGGCGAAGTCGCGGGCGATGTCGGGGTCCGTGGCGCAGAACCGCGCCTCGAGCTCGGCGGTGAGCCCAGGGCGGTCGGGGTTCTTCATGATGACCGGCGCGAGCGCCTCGGCCCAGCCGCCGTAGTTCTTCTCCATCATGCCCAGGAGCCCGTCGATGTCCTCGCGGTCGAACCCGCCGTGGTAGCCGTCGTCGTTGAGGTAGCGCGGCGACGGCCCGACGAGCACGAGCTCGCGGAAGCGGCCGGGCTCCTTGTTGGCCGCGAGCACGCCGATCATGGACGCGACCGAGTGGCCGACAAACACGACATCGTCGAGGGCGAGCGCGCGGCACAGGTCGAGCACGTCGTCGGCGTAGCCGTCGAGCGCGCGGTGGCGGGCGGGGTCGTAGGCCGAGAGGTCGGAGTCGCCGGCGCCGATAAAGTCGAACAGGACGACGCGGTGGTCGGCCTCGAAGCTCGGCGCCACCTCGCGCCACATCGACTGGTCGCAGCCGAAGCCGTGGGCGAAAAGCATCGGCCGAGCCCCGTGGCTCCGCTCGGTGACGTTGAACCGGGCGCGGAGGTCGGTCATGGTCGGCAGGCGCGGATGGCGGCGAAGAGAGCGCCCGCGTCCCCCTTCTCGACGTAGGCGTGGGCCCCGGCCTCCAGCGACGCGGCCGCCGCCTCGACGGCCGGGCGGGCTGAGACGACGAGGCAGGCCGGCGGGGGCTGGCGTGCGGCGAGCGCGCGGATCACGTCGAGCCCGGCCATGTCGGGCAGGCGGAGGTCGACGAGCACCACGTCGGCGTCGGAGGGGACGCCGTCGAGCGCGGCCGCGCCCGTGGTCGCCGTCCCGCAGACCTCGAGGTCCGGCTGCAGGTTGATGGCCCGAGCGTGCGTCTCGAGCAGCCAGGGGTGGTCCTCGACGAGAAACACGCGCAGCGGTGGGGAGTCGGGCATCGTTCGAAGGTACCCATCAGGAACTCCCTGACTAGGGCACGCGCTTCCCCCGCGCGGCCTCGTACAACCGGTACCACGCCTCGCGTGGGAGAGAGACCCCGGTGGCCGCGCACGCCTCCGCGATCCGTCCAGGGTTCGTAGACCCGAACACCGGCTGGACACTGTGCGGCAGCCGGAGCACGAACGCCAACACGACCTGCAGCGGCGTCGCCCCGCGGTCGCCGGCGACCGCGCGGACCGCCTCGGCGACATCGGCGTGCTCGGGCGCGACGTCGCCGCGCGAGAACGAGCCGCCGGCCGTCGGCGCCCAAGCCTGGAGCCGTGCGCCGCGCGCGGCGCAGCCGTCGAGCAGATCGTCGGCGCCGGACACGGATCGCGCCGTGTTGACCTCGACGCCCGCCTCGACCGGCGCGATGTGGCCCAGGCTGAGCTGGATCTGGTTCGCCACGAGGGGTTGGTCGACGGCCGCCGCCAGCCGGTCGAGCTGGGCGACCGAGAAATTGCTGACCCCAAAGGCACCCACCTTGCCGGCCGCCGCCAGGCTGTCGAACGCGCGGGCAATCTCGGTGGGCTCCGCCAGCGGGTCCGGGCGGTGGAGCAGCAGCACCTCGACGCGGTCCGTCCCGAGCCGCCGCAGGCTGCCCTCGACGGACGCCACGATGTGGTCGTAGCCCAGGTTGTAGCGCTTCGGGCCGTGCGCGTCGGCAAAGCGGATGCCGCACTTGGTCTGGAGCACCACGCGGTCGCGCAGGCCGGGGCGGTCGGCCAGGATCTCGCCGAAGAGCGTTTCAGACCGGCCGCCGCTGTAGATGTCGGCGTGGTCGAAGAGCGTGACGCCGCCGTCGAGCGCGGCGTCGACGGCGGCCTCGGCGGCCGGGCGGTCGAGCCCGCCCAGCGTCATGCAGCCATACGCGAGGCGCGACGTCGTGAGGGCGCCGAGCGAGGTCGTGGTCATGCGGATGCGGTCGGAGGGATCACCGGGCCGCCCATCCGGGCCTCGTCGCCGCGCGCCACGTGGACGAGCCCCTCGGGCACGATCTCGCCGCTCGCGAAGCCCATCGCCTCGTTGCCGCCCCACGGGCGTCCGCGCCCGAAGGCCGGGTCGCCGGCCTGGAGGAGCGCCACGCCGCGGCGGCGGAGGGCGTCGCTGGCGGGGCGGCCGAAGGTGTCGTCGAGGACGAGCCCCCAGATCGCGAGCGCCGTCTCGTCGAACGCCACGCTCTTGGCCTGGCACAGCCCGTCGACGACGCCCATCAGGTAGCCGAGGACGAAGGGGCGGGCCCAGCCGTCGGGCAGGCCGGTCAGGCCGTCGGCCTCGGCGCGGGCCCGCTGCTCGCGGACGATCCGGAGCGCGTCGCCGAGCACGTGGCGCTGGGGTTTGGAAAGCTTCTTGGCCATCGGTGGAGAGATCAGCGAGCGGCGGATTCGGGGGAGAGGCCGTCGCCCCCGGGCGGCTCGCGGCCGTCATCGGGCCCGAAGTCCTCGACGCCGAGGTCGTGGGCGGCGGCCTCGAGGCCCCGGTCCTGGGGCGTGGCGAGGTCGTGGGGGAGCGAGCCGCGCGGGCTGCGGAGGTAGACGAAGGGCGTGTAGTGGAGGAAGTTCGAGACGCGGGCGGTGTAGACGTCGGCCGAGGCCTCGATCTGGCGCGCGAGGTGGCTCTTGTCGTTGCCGGCCCACATCAGCGGCCCCCACCGCGGGTTGACGAGCTGCGACGACTCGACCGCGAGCGGGCCGATGGCGGCGTCGAGCACGAGCAGGCGCTCGCGGGCCTCGGCCATGCGGGCGTCGAGCCAGTCGAGCGAGCGGTCGGTCTGGGGGCCGTAGCCCTCGGCGTTGCGCTGGCGCTCCAGGCGGAGCGCCGAGAAGTAGGCCTCGAGCCGCTCCTTCTCGGCCATCATGGCCGTCAGCCGCGCCTGCTGGCCGCGCCACGCGTCGAACGCGGCGATCTCGTCCTCGAGGGGTCGCAGCACGAGCGCGGTCCGCCAGCGGAGCACGCTCTTCGACGCCTTGACGTCGGCGTAGACGTGGTCGCCGACGTACAGGATCTCGGACCCGCGCAGGCCCAGGCTGGCCTCGACGAGCGCCGCGTTGCCGCCGACGTAGGCGCGGCCCTCTTCCAGCACCCCGTTCACCGTCCGGAGCACGGCCCGGCCCTCCTCGTCCTCGCCGACGACCTCGAAGGCGGGCGCCTGCTGGTCGAAAAAGGCCGGCTTGCGGGCGCCGACGATGGCGAGGTCGAACAGGTCCCGCCACGTCATGTCGCCGGGCAGGTGGGGGTCGAAGGCGTACGCCAGCAGGGGCGCGGCGTAGGTCCACTCCGAGTTGGTGATGAGCAGCACCTTCTTGCCCGCCAGCTTCTGATCGAGGAGCGCGAGCGGCACCTCGGGGTCGACGTCGACGAAGCGGGCGGGGTCGGCCAGGATCTCGGCCTTGAGGAGCCCTTCGAGGTGGGCCGCGTCGAGCGCGTGACGGACGGCCTCGTAGAGGTCGTCGTAGCCGATCCGGTCGGGGAGCTCGCCCGCGTCGAGCTTGTCGACGAGTTGGAGGTAGATGCTGGCCTCGGAGATCGAGAACAGCGTGTTCATGAACCGCCAGCGGCGGTCGTGGAGGTCGACGAGCGTGCGGCGGTAGGCCTGGCGCTGCTCGTCGAAGGGGAGCGGCCGGGTCCCGTGGAAGGCGCGCTTGACGTACCCGAAGCGGTTGGCCTTGACGACGTTCCCGCGCTCGGTATCGACGACGAGCCCCTGGACAACGAGGTCGGGGTCGAAAACGAGGTCGTCGACGGGCCAGCCCTCCTTCGCGAGCCCGTTCTTGATGTAGGCGTGGGCCCGCTCCTCCCACAGGGCGACGTGGTAGTGGACGAGCGTGTAGTCCATGTCGTACCCCACGGCCCCGATCTTGCGGAGGTTGAGGGTGCGGTTGCAGAACAGGCCGCGCGGGTGGTCGAAGGCGTCGGGGACGCCGTGTGCGCCGTGCGTGCCGGCGCCGATGGTGGCTTCCATGAGTCGGTTGAATTCGTCGGTGAACGCGTGACGGCCCGGGGCGCGTTCCCCGGCGCGCCCGGTGTTCACGGGCCGGTGACCCGCGCGCCGCCAGCAGGTGGGCCATCGCGGGCAACGATGCCATAGACAGACTCTGCGTCCGCAGGGGAGGCTGGGCTTGCGGCCGGGGAAGCGGAGGCGCCGAAGGCAGGGTTTCGTCCGGCGTGCGGTTTTTTTAGCACGCCCCTGTACCTTTTTGGCGCGGCGCCCGTCTTGAGGGCGTCCCTCTCCCCTCCCCCGCCATGTCCCGCACTCGCAAGCCCCTCCAGCGCGCCCTCCTGGCCCTTCTCGGCGCGCTCCTTCTTGTTGTCGGTGTCCGCGCGTTCGCCTCGACCGCCGACGTCCGCGTCGAGCGCCTCCACGACGGCGCCGCCCACCAAGTCACCATCGACCTCGTCTCCGCCACCGTTGTCAAGGACGTGCTGTTCGACGAGTCGTTCGACGTCCGGTCCGGCGGGCGGCTCCTGGTCGACCTCGGGAGCGAGAACGTCACGGTCCGGACCGTCTCCGGCACGCGCGCTCGCGTAGTCGTCGAGGGCCGGGGCCGCGACGCCGCGTCGGAGTTCGAGCGCCGGCGCTTTAGCGCGCGCGTCCGCAGCGGCGACCTGACGGTGCGGACGGACCCGCCGCGCCGCCGCTGGTCGACCGGCCGCCGCGACGCCAGCTTCCAGGTGACCGTCGAGGTCCCGCGCCGCTACTCAGCGACGGTCGACCTCGGGTCGGGGAACGTGCAGGTGGCCTCGATCGAGGGCGACCTGTCGGTCGACGTCGGCAGCGGGAACGTCGACGTGGCGGATGTGACGGGCCGACGCGTCATGCTCGACACGGGCTCGGGCAACGTCCGCGCGCGGTCGCTGCGCGGAGAGGTCCGCATCGACACGGGCTCGGGCAGCGTCGAGGTCGACCGCGTGGAGGGCTCGCTGTGGGTCGACACCGGCTCGGGAAGCGTGTCCGTCGGCTCGGTCGACGGCCCGGCCGAGGTCGACACCGGGTCGGGGCGCGTCGAGCTGACGCTGCGCTCGGCGCGGGCGGCGACGGTCGACACCGGCAGCGGCTCCATCACCGTCCGCGTCCCGCGCGGCGCCGGGTTCGACCTGGACGCCGAGGGCGGCTCGCTCCGCATCGACGACGGCCTCGGCTTCTCGGGCGAGCGCGAGCGCGACGAGGCGCGCGGCCGGCTCGGCCGCGGCGGCCCCGACCTGCGCCTGAGCGCGGGCAGCGGCGCCGTCCGCGTGGTCCAGGCGTAGACAACGGGCGATATCCGCGTCGCCCTGGCGGCTCCCTCCGGTGTGTGTCCCGGCGGGGGCCGCCGTTTTTAGATGGGTGGGCCTCGGCGGGGGCCCCGATGGCTCGCGCCAGCCAGCAGACCACCCCCTGTCCCCCTCCTTGCTCAAGGAGTGGGGACTCCAGGAGCAGGGTCGGCGGGGACGGGCTGACGGCCGCCTTCGAAGAAGCCCTCTTAGGATGAGGGGGCGGCCGGCAGGCGGGGGGTCCGGGCTCGCGCCAGCAGGCGGGCTCGCGCCAGCCCTGCCCGTGGAACCGCAGATCGTCTCGGTCCTGCCCTCCCCTCCCAGACGGGAGGGGTCGGGGGAGGGTGAACGGCGTGCGCCCGCGGGGGGGCTTGCGCCGACAGGCGCGCTCTGGTGCCCCCTCACCCTGGCTTCGCCGACCTGGCGGTTGTCCCCCTCCCAGGGGAAGTGGGGACGTCGTAGACAAGGCTCGCGCGAGCCGGTGGAACCTCGGCTGCCGCGGCCGTCGCTGGCGCCGAATCCACGACCGGCGCATACGAGCGGACGGACCGGCCCCGTACTTTTCAGCCCAGGCTGAAACCCCTCGCGCAAGCGCCCCCGTGATGATCGGACCCATTGGCCACGTCGCCCTCGTCGTCGCCTTCGTCGCCTCGTTGGCGGCGCTCGTCAGCTTCGCCCTCGCCAGCCGCGAGCCGGCCGACGCCGGGTGGGCCCGTGTCGGCCGGTGGAGCTGGGCGGTCCTGGGTGCGGGCGTCGTCGTCGCCTCGGCGATGCTGTGGACGGCCCTCTTCGGCGGCCACTACGACCTCGCCTACGTCTACCAGCAGACCTCGACGGCGATGCCGTTCCGGTACACGCTGTCGGCGTTCTGGGCCGGGCAGGAGGGCTCGTTCCTGCTGTGGATCATCATGACGACGGTCGTCGGCGGGCTGCTCATCCGGTGGTCCGTCCGGCGCGACGGCGGGGAGCCGGCCAACGAGGCGCGCCGCGTGTTCGCGTCGCCGGTGCTGGCGGTCGTGGCGCTGTGCCAGGCGTTCCTGCTGTCGATGATCGTGGGCCTGAAGCTGGGCCCGCTCCCCATCGGCGTCAGCCCCTTCACGACGCTCGCCGAGAAGTTTCCCGACGCCCCGATGTTGCAGGTCGCCGGCTTCGTGCCCGCCGACGGGCAGGGGCTCAACGACCTGCTCCAGAACCCCTGGATGACGATCCACCCGCCGACCCTCTTCGTCGGGTTCACGCTGCTGATGGTGCCGTTCGCGTTCGCCGTCGCCGGGCTCTACCGCCGGCGCTACACGCAGTGGGTCAAGCCTGCGCTGCCGTGGGCGCTCGCCGGGACCGGCATCCTGGGCGTGGGCATCATGATGGGCGGCTGGTGGGCGTACGAGACGCTGAGCTTTGGGGGCTGGTGGGCGTGGGACCCGGTCGAGAACTCGTCGCTGGTGCCGTGGATCTTCGCCGTGGCCGGGCTCCACGCGATGGTGGTCCAGAAAAAGACAGCCGCCGGGCACAAGGCGGCGCTGTGGCTGAGCGTGCTCGCGTTCCAGCTCGTCATCTACTCGACGTTCCTGACGCGCTCCGGGATTCTGGGCGACGTGTCGGTCCACAGCTTCGTCGACCTCGGCCTCTACAACCAGCTGCTGCTGTGGATCTCGGCCGTGGGGCTCCTGGGCTTCGGGATGCTGGCGTGGCGTTGGCGCGACCTGCCCGCCCCGGCGACGCCGCCCGCCGTGCTCTCGCGCGAGTCGCTCGTCTTTACCGGCGCGCTCCTGCTGGCCGTGACCGGCGGCGTGATCGCGCTCGGCACGTCGGCGCCCATCTTCGGCAAGCTGTTCCGCGACAACCCGAGCGCCGTGCCGATCGAGTTCTACACCACGTGGACAGTCCCGCTCGCGGTCGCGATCGCGTTCCTGGGCGGGATGGCGCAGCTGTTCTGGTGGCGCAAGATGACGGTCGAGGACGCGAACCGCGTGCTGTTCCGGCCCGTCGTCGCGACCGTCGTGAGCACGGCGGCCGTCGTGCTGCTGACGCCGTTCGTGCAGGAGACCGTCGTGCCCGGGCCCGGCCTGGGCGTCGAGGCGCCCGTCGGGTCAACGGCGCCCGTCGAGGCCGGTTTGTTGCCGACGGCCATCTCGACGTTCTTCGCGACGCACGGGACCTCGCTGCTGCTGCTCTTGCTGCTCTTCGCCTCGTTCTTCATGCTGTGGGGCAACCTGTCGGTGATGTGGCGGGTCGGACGCGGCAACCTCAAGATGGTCGGCGGCAGCCTGACACACGTCGGGTTCGGGCTCGTGCTGCTCGGCACGTTCGCGTCGTCGGTCTTCAACGACCCCATCTCGGACGGCAACGGGACCGACATCCAGGGCCGCCGCGACAACGTGGTCGTCCCGCTCGGCCGGACCGTCGCCGCCGACGGCTACCGCTGGACGTACACCGGCCAGGAGGTCAACGAGGAGGGCCGCCCGGTCTACGTGATGGACGTCGTCAACCGCGCCGGCCAGCAGTTCCAGACGCGCAACGTGGTCTACAAGGACGGCCGCGACCAGTGGATCCAGCACCCGGACGTCCGCGAGGGCGTCGTCAAGGACCTGTACGTCGCCGTCTTCCCGTCGGCGATGAGCGAGAACCCGAGCGAGGGCCAGGCCGAGACGGAGCTGGCGCGCGGCGAGGCCGTCGCCCTGTCGACCCCGTCGCGCGACGACGCCTACTCGGTCACGTTCGTCGACTACGAGCTCGAGGTTGACCTCGACGCCGTCGGCCTGGACCCGGCCACGGTCGACCTCGCGGTCGCCGCCCGGCTGGAGGTGACGAACCACGCGACGGGCGAGACGCGCACCCTCCGTCCGGTCTACGTCATCACGACCGACGGCCAGCAGCAGTTCGTCCAGAACCGCTCCCAGGACTGGGGCTTCGGCGTCGCCTTCGCGGGGATGGTGGTCGACGAGGGCGCCATCCGGCTCGTGTTCGAGGGCGCGACGGTCGCGGCCGAGGACTGGGTCGTCGTGCAGGCCTACGAGAAGCCGTGGATCTCGCTGCTGTGGCTGGGGACCTGCATCGTCGGGCTCGGCTTCGGGGTTTCCTTCGCCCGGCGCATCGGCGAGGCGCGGAGATAAGAGAAGAGGACAGGAGGAGAAGAGGAATAGAGGATGCGCGCGGACGGAGGCCCTTGGTCTGACACCCTCCTCTTCTACTCCTCCCCTCCTCTCCCCGTAACCCGGCAGGGCCCTCCCCGTAGCGCCCGGCACACTTTCCGACTCGTCCCGTGCGCCTTCTCGCTCTCGCCGCCGTCCTGCTGGCGGCCCCCGCTCTCGCCCAAGACGCCGCCGTCCTGGCCCCCGGCCACCCCGACCTCGCCACCGACGCCGTCACGGTCCGCGACGTGACGCTCGACGTCCGGATCGTCCAGCCGTCCGTCCAGGCCCTGGGCACGATCACCGAGACCGTCACTGCGCACGACGACGGGACGATCACCGTCAGGCGCGCCATCGACCTCTCGATGCCCGGCGGCGGCGGCCAGACCCAGCGCGACACGACGCGGTTCGCGTGGCCCTCGCTGGCGCCGGTCGCGTACGCGTCGACCGACCTCAACAACGGCGACCGCGAGGAGGTCGCCTTCGACGGCCTGCGGATGACCGGCGCGTTCGGCGACGACGGCGCCACGCCGCTCGCGTTCGACCTGACGGCCGAGTCGCCGGTCTTCGGGCCCGGCTCGATCGGGATCCTCGCGCGCGCCGTCCCGCTCCGTGAGGGCTACACCGCGACCGCCCCCACCTTCTCGGGCGAGCACCGCTTCCGCGACGCCGCCATCGCCGTCGTCGGCCGCGAGGACGCCCCCCGCCCCGACGGGTCGACCGTGTCGGCGTTCGTCGTCGAATCCACGGTCGACGGCCGCACTCAGCGCTATTTCGTCGACCCCGAGACCCGCGACCTCCTCAAGATGACCGTCGCGCCCGCCCCGGGCTACCTCATCGAAGCCACCCCCCGATAGCCTCCCGCCCATGCGTTTGCTCCTCCTCTCGCTCCTGCTCGCCGCCTCCGCCAGCGCCCAGGCCCCCGACACGCTCGCGCTCGCGCCGGGCGACGGCGCCCTGACGACCGACTGGCTGACGCCGGGCACGCGGGCGTTCACGGTCCGCCTGGTCGCCCCCGTCCAACAGGACGTCGGCACGGCGACCCAGACGATCTCGCTCGCGGACGGCGTCGTCACGCGCGTCACGACCATGGCGATTCCGAGCCAGGGGATGTCCCAGACGGACTCGCTGGTGGCCGACGCGGCGTCGCTGGCGCCGATGACGCACTCGTCGGCGGGTGGGATGGCCGAGATCTCGCTGGAGTTCATGGACGAGGGCGTGGCCGGGATGGTCGCGCCGCGCCAGGGCGAGGCGGCGACGGTCCTGCTGATGACCGACGGGCCCGTCTTCGACGGCGGCTGGCTGGGCGAGATCGCCCAGAGCGTTGCCCTCGACGAGGGCGCCGTATACACGGTCCCCGCCTTTTTCGCCCAGTCGCCCGAGGAGCAGGGCACGGCCGTCCTGACGGTCGGCGCGAGCGAGGCCGTCGGCGACCGGACGGGGGTGGCCGTGGCCGGCCAGATGGGCCCGGTCACGATGACCTACCTCGTCGACCCGGACACGCGCGAGCTGCTCGTGACGCGGTTCTCGCCCCAGCCCGGCGTCCGCATCGAGATCGCCCCGGCCGACTAGCCGCCCGCTCCCACGTTCCGCCCCCGCCGACGAGGCCCGTCGGCGGGCGGCGGCGTGCCGGACCACGGGGCGGCCCGGCTCGTATCCTCCCTGTCCCCTTTTTCGACACACCCGACACACATGCGCGCATTCCTCGCCCTGATGGCTCTCGCCGTCGTCGCGGCCCCGGCCTTTGCCCAGGTCACCCTGCGGCCCGGCCACCCCGACCTGCTGACCGCCGGCCTCTCGCTCGACACCGAGACCGTCCGCGTCCGCGTGACCGAGCCCCGCCCGACCGACCTCGGGCTCGTCGCGACGACCGTCGAGCGCGACGGCGACACCATCACGATGCGCACGAACGCCGACGTGCCCCGCGCCGGCCAGGTCTACGACGTCACCGTCTCGATGGCGTGGCCGACGCTGGCGCCCATCATGCGCGAGCGCTCGACGAGCGGCTCGACCGGCATGACGCGCTACGACGGCACGACGGTCACCGGCACGTATGGGCGCGGCGACTGGGAGCCGCTCCCGTTCGACATCACGCTGCCCGCCGAGGTCTTCTTCCCCGAGGCGCTCCCCGTCATCGCCCGCGCGCTCCCGTTCGCGGAGGGCTACACGGCGACGGTCCCGACGTTCACGTCGGAGCGCCGCATCCGCGACTACACCCTCACCGTGACCGGTCAGCAGGACTTCGAGCGCGCCGACGGCTCGACCGTGACGGCCTGGGTCGTCGAGGAGACGAGCCAGGGCCGCGGCTCGTCGGCCCGCAAGTACTTCGTCGAGGACGGCACCCGGATCCTGGTGGCCTCCACGACGACGGCGCAGGGCAACACCGAGGTCATCACCGAGCCCGTCACCGAGGAGATGCTGGCGGCGATGAACGCCGAGACGCCGGCCGTCGAGCTGCGCCCCGGCCTCGACCGCCTCGACCTCTCCGGCCTGACGGACTACCAAGGCGACTACGTCGTCAAGATCGTCCAGCCGATCCAGCAGGACGCCGGCACGGCCACGCGCCGCCTGGTCGTCGACGAGGCCGCCGGGACGGTGACGCTCACCACCACGACGGTCATCGCGATGGCCGGCCAGCGGACCTCGGAGACGGCCGTCGCCGCCTACCCCTCGCTCGCGCCGATCTCGGTGCGGAGCGACAACAACGGCTCGATCACCGACCTCACGTACACGGCCGACGCCGTCTCGGGCACCAAGACCGAGGGGGAGGCCGACCCCGAGCCCGTCGAGATGGCGTTCGAGATGCCGGCCTACGCCGGCACCTGGGTGTTCGAGATCGTCCGCCTGGTGCCCTTCGAGGAGGGCTGGCGCGGCGCGGTCCACACCATCTCGTCGGAGGACGGCCCGCGCGAGACCGTCGTGACGGTGATCGGGCGCGAGGACGTCGACGGCGTCTCGGCCTGGATCGTCGAGGCGCAGGCGCCCGAGGGCGGCCCGGTCGAGTTCGCCGTCCACCCCGACACGCGCGAGATGCTCCGCACGCGGCTCCAGCCCCAGGCCGGCGTGATCGTCGACATCGTGCCGGCGGACGCCGAGTAGTCGGCCCGCTCGACTCGTTCGAGAGCGCCCCGCCGGCCCCTGCTGGCGGGGCGCTCTGCGTTTTCAGGGTCCCGCCTGCGGGGAGGGTCTGAGAATGGCGACGGGCTTGCGCAAGCAGGTGGGCTCGCGCCCGCCGGTTCGACCACCCCCTGCCCCCCTCCCCGCAAGCGGGATCTGAGACCTCATCCGATGAGGGGGGACTCCGCGAGCTGCGCCGGCGTCAGCCTCGATGGCGACGCGCATTCGAACAAAGGCCTCCCTTGAATAAGGGGCCAGGCGGGGGTGAGGCCTTAGGCGGTGGCCGGCGCCTCGGCGAGGTCCAGCGCCGCCGCGACGTTCTCGAGTTGGAGCGGCTTGACGAAGACGGCGGACATCCCCGCATTGAGGCACGCCTTCTCGACGTGCGACAGCGCCGTCACCCCGACGATGACGGGGCGCGCGCCGAACCGCGACCGGATCTCGCGGGCCACCTCCATCCCATCGACGCCGGGCAGCATCACGTCGAGGAGGACGAGGTCGAAGGGCGCGGCCGCGAGCGCCTCCAGGGCCTCGTCGCCGGACATCGCCCCCTCGGCCTCGGCCCCGAGCACGCGGGCCATCCGCATCGCCACGTGGACGTTGATCGAGTTGTCGTCGACGACGAGCACCCGGAGCAGGGACTCGGGGTCCGGAACCTGAGCGGACGGGGTCGGGGCCCCCAATCGCTGGCCGATCGTCTGGGCCGCCGCCACCGCGAGCCCGAGGTGGGCCCGCTGGAGCCGGCCGAGGTCGGTATCGCGGAGGGCCTCGAGGTGGCCGACGAGGGCCCGGAGGTCGCGCCGCGTGGCGTCGGCGTCGGGGGTCGGGTCGTCGGGGGCGGTCGGAGTCGACATCATGGGGTGGTGGGACGGAGCCCGGCCAGGCGTCGCGCCCGGTCGACGGCCTCGGCAAAGCGGCGGTAGCCGATAGGCTTGAGCAAAAAGTCGGCGGCGCGGAAGTGGACGCTGTCGATCGCGTACTGCTCACGCGCGGTCGTGACGACGAGCTGGACGCCGGGCGCGAGCCGCCGGGCGATCGCCAGGCCCGACTCGTCGCCGAGCTCGATGTCGAGGAACACGAGGTCGACGGCGTGCGCGTCGAGGGCGCTGGCGGCGCCGGCGGGGTCGGCCACGCTGGCGACGAGCGTCACGCCCGAGTGCCGCGCCACGTAGCCTTCGAGGACGGCGCGCGAGACGGGGCTGTCCTCTACGATCAGGCCCCTCAGGGGGCGGTCGTCAGGGGGCATCGGCAGGAAGCGGTGGAAACAGGAGGCGCAGGGCCCAGGTGGCGTCGGCGACGGCGGCGGTCGCCTCGATGGTGGCCTCGGTAAGATCGGCAAACGGGCCCGGGCCGTCCGCGACAGATTCGAGCCGCTCCAGCGCCTCGGCCAGCACACCGGCCCCGACGTAGGCGGCCTGCCCGCGGAGCGCGTGGGCCTCGGCCCGGAGCCGGGCCCGGTCGTGCTCGGCGGCGGCGGCCGCGAGCGCCGCCGCGGACCGGGCGGCCTCGTCCAAAAACATGGCCACCAGGCGGCGCTCCAGGTCGGGGTCGCCGACGGCGCTCTCGCGCAGGCGGCCGCGGTCGATGGCCGCGGTGTCGGCCGCGGCGGGCCGGGCCCGCCCGAGCAGCAGCCCGATCCGGTGCCGGAGCCAGCCCGGCTCGAACGGCTTGAGCACGAAGTCGCTGAACCCGACCGCGAGCGTGGCGCCCCGGCGCGACGCCAGCGCCGAGGCCGTGAGCGCGATGACCGGGATCCCGTCGTGCCCGGCCGCGCGCAACCGCCGCGTCGTCTCGAGGCCGTCCATGCCCGGCATCTGGAGGTCCATCAGGACGAGGTCGACGGGCGCCCCGCGGCCGAGGTGGTCGAGCGCCTCCTGCCCGCTCGCGGCCTCGGCCACGGCCATGCCCCAGGCCTCCGCCTGACGCCGGACGATGAGCCGGTTGGTCGGGTTGTCCTCGACGACCAGCACGCGGACGCCCGCGAGGTTGGCAGCCGGTGTGGCCGGGGCCGCGCTCGGCGCGACGTCCGACACCGGCGCGATCTCGACCGACAGCCGCACCGTGAACCGGCTCCCCTCCCCGACGGCGCTCTCGACCTCGACCGTGCCGCCCTGCCGCTCGACCAGATCGCGCACGATGGACAAGCCCAGGCCGGTCCCGCCGTGCGCCCGCGTCGCAGCGTCGTCGACTTGGACGAACGCCTCGAAGATGCGGGCCTGCTGGTCGGGCGGGATCCCGATGCCCGTGTCCACGACGTCGAACCGGAGGTCCAGGCGGTCCGCCTCGCGGCCCTCAATCGCGGCGGTGATCCGGACGGACCCGGCCTCGGTGAACTTGATGGCGTTGCCGCCCAGGTTGAGCAGCACCTGGCGGAGCCGCTTGGCGTCGCCGAGCAGCGTGTCGATCCCGTCGGGCCCGGCGACCTCGACGGCGACGCCCTTGTCGGCGGCGACGGGCGTGAGCAGGTCGCGGACGTCGGCGAGCACGTCGGCCAAGAAGAACGGGGTCCGGTGGAAGCGGGCCGGGCCGGCGTCGAGGCGTGCGCGGTCGAGCAGGTCGTCGATCAGGCCCAGCAGCGTGTCGGCCGCCCGCGAGATCCCGTGCACCAGGTCGCCCTGGGAGCCCGAGACCTCGCTGGCCGCCAGCAGACGCGACAGGCCCAGCACGGCGTGGAGCGGCGTCCGCATCTCGTGGCCGACGTTGGCCAGGAACGTCTCCTTGGCGCGGACCGCCGTCTCGGCCGCCGCCGTCGCCGCCACGAGCGCCGCCTGGGTCTGCTTTCGCGCCGTGATGTCGCGCGAGACCCCGACGAGCCCGGCGACCTCGCCGTCGTCGTCGAACAGCGGGACCTTGCTGGTGAGCAGCCAGCCGCCCACGCCGTTGGGCTCCTCCTGGTCCTCGATGGCGATCGTCGTCTCGATCACGGCGAGGTCATCGGAGAGCGCGGCGAGCCCGGCCGTCTCGTCGTGCCGGGCGTCGCCGGCGACGGCCTCGGCGTCGGTCAGCCCGACGGTGTGGGCGGGGTCCTCGAACCCGAGCGCGGCGGCGCTCGCCCGGTTGCGGAGCACGGCCCGCCCCGCCCGGTCCTTGACGTAGATGTGGGAGGGGATCGTGTCGATGACCGTCTGGAGCAGCCGCCCCTGCATCGCGACCCGCTGCATCGAGTCGACGACGCCCTCGACCGCCGGCCGGAACACGCCCAGCCCGATCGCGACGACGAGCGCCAGCAGGACCAGCCAGACCGCCAGCACGACGGCCCGG
Organism: Rubrivirga halophila; assembly: GCF_046845755.1. GTDB lineage: Bacteria > Bacteroidota > Rhodothermia > Rhodothermales > Rubricoccaceae > Rubrivirga. The sequence continues at coordinate 4,125,461 of NZ_CP177357.1, read as the reverse complement.
AGCCGCCGGATGAGCCCGCCCGCCTCGGCCTCGAGCGCGCGGACGACGCCGTCCATCCCGACGACGAACGCCCCGGCCCCGACCTCGACCGCCCCGGCCGCCTGCCCCGCCTGGCGAGCGTCGCCCGCGGCTTGCGCGGCCGCGAAAGCGTCGACGGCGCGGACGATCCGGGAGACGTCGGCGGTCAAGGCGTCGAGCGCGATGCGGGCGGGGCCCGGAGCCAGCGCGTCGAGGTCCCGGGCCGGGTCCCCGTCGAGCAGCGCCCGGTGGACGCCGGCCCACGTCGAGGCCACATCCGCCGCGGCCCGGGCGTCGCCGTCGCGGACGGCGAGGACGATCCGCTGGCTCTGCAGCCGCTGGCGCCCCGCGAGGTTCACCACGGCCGTGTCGTCGGCGAGCCGGCCGAGCGAGTGCTGCACGATCCCCTCGGCGGCGGTGATGGCGATGGCCAAGAGGACGAGCGCCGTGAGATACCGCCTGGTGAGCCGGTGCCGGACGCGGCGCGGGTCGGTCTCGGAGGGGGAGATCATGCGCCCCAGAGTAGCCCCGGCCCCGCGCGACCGTCCAGACGGCCGGTCAGAAAGCCGCCCTGGTCGGCCCGCTCCCGCGAGCCCGCCGGCTGGCGCCCCCCCTCTTGAACCCACGAGCGCCCCGCCAGCAGGTGTGGTGGGGCGCTCGGACGACGAGTGGGGGCCCGCGCTAGCGGCGGCCGGCGAGCCGGTCGAAGGCCCGCTGCTGCTCGGTGCCGGCGGGCACGGCGTACGGGTCCGGCGGGAGGTTGACCATCCGGATCACCGGGTAGCGCTCGCGGTGGAGGAACGGCTCGGGCGCTTGCGAGATGTCCTCGCCGATGATGAGCACCATCGTGCCCTGGTCGGTGATCTTGGCGCCGACCGACGAGATCGGGTCGCGCTGGTTCTGGACGTCCCAGGTGTCGGTCCAGGTGTAGAGCCACTGCGCGTCGGGCTCCAGGAGCCGGATGCAGCCGTGCGAGGCCGGGCCCGAGGTGGGCAGGGCGTACTGGTGCATGTGGATGCCGCGCGCCTCGTGGAGGTTCATCACCCAGTACATCTCCCAGAGCTCGGCGCCGGGGTCGGACGAGCCGTAGCCCGGGCTCAGCGTGCTCACGCGGTAGTCCTGCTTCCAGTTGATGTTGAACCGGCCGCTCGGCGTCCGCGCGCTCTCGACGCCGGTGCTGATGATGCCCCACCGCGCCAGCTCGCCGTGCTCGTAGGCGCCCCACGCCTGGATCTGCTTGTCCAAAATGACCACCTTGTCGATCTGCCGCGCGCCGGGGTAGTAGCGCGGGAACGGCGAGTAGGCCCGGAAGTCGAGCCCGAAATGCGTTGGCACGACGAGCGTGTCGCCGGGCTGGAGGTTCTCGAGGTCGTTGCGGTTGAGGAGCCACAGCAGCGGCTTGATCACGTCGCGGTCGCCGCCGAAGCGGCTGTACAGCGAGAGCCGCGCCTCCAGCCGGTTCTGGCCCTGGGGCACGATGTAGTAGTCGTAGTAGACGCGCGGGACCTCGCGGATGGACTCGGCGGTCCGCCGGTTCATCGTGTCGACCAGCCACGACTGGCTGAAGTAGGTGACCGGGCCGTCCTCGGCGAAGTCGGCCGAGATGGCGGCGTCGGCGGCGCGGTCGGCCGCGCTCTGGGCGCCCACGACGGGCGCCAGCAGGACGGCGGCGAGCAGGAAGAGGGAGAGACGCATGGGATCGAACGCGGAAGTCGGGGCGAGTATACCCGCGGGGGGCTTGGGAGGGTCCGCGCGGATCTGTGCGGACTCTGTGCCGTCGCGGCCGGGGCGGCGTTTACCGGCCCAGAACGGACGCGTCGGTGGCCGATTGCCTTTCGCTGTCCCCCGCCGTGTGAGGAACCTGCGCCCGGCTGGCGCGCTCCACCCCTCCCCTCCCCGCCCGCCCCCATGGCCCACGGCCCCCGCTTCGTCGCGCTCGTCGACGCTGCCCGCGCCCAGATCGCCGAGACCGACGCCGAGTCGGTCCGCCAGCGGATGGCGGCGGGCGCCCCGTTCACGCTCGTCGACGTCCGCGAGCAGGCCGAGTGGGACCGCGGCCACCTGCCGGGCGCCGTCCACCTCGCGCGCGGGATCCTAGAGCGCGACGCCGAAGAGGCCCTCCCCGACCTCGGCGCGCCGATCGTGCTGTACTGCGGCGGCGGCTACCGCTCGGCACTCGCAGCCCAGTCGCTGTGCGCGATGGGCTACACGGCCGTCGAGTCGATGGACGGCGGCTGGCGGGCGTGGACCGGCGCGGGCTTCCCCACCGAGACCGACTGACATGCAGCTCGTCCCCTCGAAGAACGTGCTCGGCGGCGACCTGGTCGCGTGCAGCCGGGCCCCGATGACGGGGTTCTACCGCGACGGCTGCTGCGAGACCGGGCCGGACGACCACGGCACGCACGTCGTCTGCGCCGTGATGACGGCCGACTTCCTGGCGTTCTCGCGCGCTCGCGGCAACGACCTGTCGACGCCGCGCCCCGAGTTCAGCTTTCCCGGCCTGCGCCCCGGCGACCGGTGGTGCCTGTGCCTGAGCCGGTGGGCGGAGGCCCTGGCGGCGGGCGTCGCGCCGGACGTGGTGTTGGCGGCGACGCACGAGAAGGCGCTGGCGGTCGTGGGGCTGGACGCGCTCCGCGAGCACGCGGTGGATGCGTAGAGGGATGGAGGGGAGGGCAGGAAGCTCCGCTGGCAACGGTGCTACAGGCTGGCGCCTCGCCCTGGTCTTGTCATCCTGAGCGGAGGGCGCAGCCCGGAGTCGAACGCGAAGCGTCGGCGGAGCCGAGGATCTCTGATGCGATGGGGTCCCGGCTCATAGACGAGAGCGGCGGACAGAGCGTCGCGCTCGCCAGAGATCCTTCGACTCCGTCGCTGCCCGACTCCGCTCAGGATGACGTCTGGGGGCGCTGGCGCGGCCTCACACCATCGGGACGAGCCCCGCCAGCAGGAGCGTCGTCGCAAACGCCACCAGCCCCACGAGCGCGAGCAGGGGCGTCCACGTCTTGAGCGTCTCCACCTCGCCGAGCCCGCCCATCGTGGCGAAGATCCAGAACCCGCTGTCGTTCATCCACGAGCCCACGAGCGACCCGCTGGCGATGGCCGTGGCGAGGTAGACCGCGTGGAACGGGAGGTCTACGCCCGCGACGGCGCCGGAGACGAGCCCGACCGTCGTGATCATAGCGACCGTCGACGAGCCCTGTGCCGTCTTGATGAGACTCGCGGTGCCGAACGCGAGCGCGAGGAGTGAGACCCCGCCCGCCCCGTCGCCCACAAGCCCGGCGACGACCTCGCCGACGCCCGCCGCGCGCAGCATCGCCCCGAACGCGCCGCCCGCCGCCGTGATCAGGATGATGACGCCGGCCGCCATCAGCGCCGCCTCGACCGACGCCGCGAGCGCCCGGCGGTCCGTCCCCCGCTGGCGGACCTGGACGGCGAGCGCGGCCACGGCCGCCAGCCCCAGCGCCAGGTTGGGGTTGCCGAGTGCCGCCAGCACGGGGAGGCTCTGGTCGAGCGCCGTCGCGACGGTCGCCGCGCCGATCAGCGCGACGGGCAGCACGACCGGCAGCAGCGCGAGCCCCAGCGATGGCAGCGCGACGGCCTCGCCGGGCGGCGGCTCCGACGCCGGCGCCTCAGGCTGCGGCCCCGCGGGCGGGATCTGCGGCATCCGGCGCTCGGCCCAGCCCGCGAACAGCAGGACGGCGGCCGTGCACGGGACGGCGATCACCAGCCCCACGCCCATCATCGTCCCGAGGTCGACGCCCAGTTCGGCGGCCGTCACGAGCGGGCCCGGCGTCGGCGGGACGAGCGTGTGCGAGATCGCCGCGCCGCCCGCGACGGCGAGGAGCAGCTTGAGGTACCCGCGCCCCGAGGCCCGCGCCGCCGACCGCGCAAGCGGGATGAGCAGGTAAAAGACCGTATCGAAGAAGACCGGGATCGCGAGCACGGCGCCGCTCGCGGCGAGCGCGGGCGCGGCCCGCTCGGGGTGGTCGTCCCCGGTAAAGGCGCGGACGACCCGGTCGGCGGCGCCGCTGGTGGTCATCGCCGAGCCGATCACGGCGGCGAACGCGATGACGATGCCGATCGACGCGGCCGTCGCCCCGAACGCCTCGGCGACGCGCGCGACGGCTGGGCCCGTCAGGCCGTCCGCCAGCAGGCTCACCGCAAGCGCCGCCGCCAGCAGCGCCAGGAACGCGTGCACGCGCCCGACGACGATCAGCCCCAGGACCGTCGCCATCCCGACGGCCAGGATCACGACCGGGCTCACTCGCCAAACCCGACGCCCCGGGCGGTCACGCGGAGGCGGAGCAGGCGGTCGTGCGAGGTCAGGTAGAGCGCGTGCCCGTCGTCGCCGAACGTGACGTTCGCCGTCGCCCGCTCGGTCTGGATCGTGCCCCAGTGCGTGCCGTCGGGCGCCAGCAGCAGCACGCCGCCGGGCCCGGTCGCGAAGAGCGTCCCGTCGTCGGCCATCGCCATCCCGTCGGGCAGGCCGGGATTCGCCTCGCCCACCATCGATGTCGCGTCGAAGAGGAGGCGGCCCTCGCCGAGCGACCCGTCCGGAGCGACCGGGTACGCGCGCCAGATCGCCTGGGCCGGGTCCGAGTTGGCGACGTACAGCGTCCGCTCGTTGGGCGACAGGATCACGCCATTCGGCCACGTGAGGTCGTCGATCACGAGCGCGACGGTGCCGTCGGGGTCGATGCGGTAGACGCCGTTGTGCGGCTGCTCCTTGTCGGGCGAGGCATCCCGCCCCGCCAGCCCGTACGGCGGGTCGGTGACGAAGAGGGCGCCGGACGAATGCAGCGCGAGGTCGTTGGGGCTGTTGAACCGGCGGCCGTCGTAGCGGTCGGCGACCGTCTCGCGGACCCACGAGCCGGGGATCAGCCGGGTGACGGCGCGCGAGCCGTGGTCGGCGAGCAGGAGCCGTCCCTCGGCATCGAGGATCAGCCCATTGCTGCCGACGCTGGCGTCCTGCCCCGGCGCCAGCGCCAGCCCGGACGGGCGCAGAAAGACGCTCAGCCCGTCGGCGTCGGACCACCGCCAGACCGTGTTGCCGGGCACGTCGCTAAACAGGAGGTCGCCCTCGGCGGGCCGCCACACGGGGCCCTCGGACCAGACGAACCCCTCCGCCAGCACCTCGGCCTCGGCGCCGTCGGGCACGCGCTCGCGGAAGGCGTCGGAGGGCTGCGAGAGGGCAGAGGTCGCCAGCAGGCCGGCGAGGAGGACGAGGCGACGCATGGGGACACCGGAAGACGAGTCCGAAGGATAGCCCGCCGCGCGCGTCTGTTAAACGACGGGTTGAGGCGTCGATACCGTCCGCATGGTCCCCACCCGCCCCGACCTCCTCTTCGGCGGCCTGTTCGTCGCCGCCGGGCTCGCGCTCGTCGCCCTCGGCGCGGGCGTCGTCCCCGTCGACCCGGCCTCGGTCCACGCGCCGGGCTGGGTGCTGGCGCTGTGCGGCGCCGTGTTTGGGATGGGCGGGCTGGCGGCGCTCGCGCATCGGTGGCCGGCCGTGCAGTCGGCCGCCGTCGGGGTCATCTGGCTGGCGTTCGGCGTGATCGGCGGGTGGGTGGCGCTGTTCGGCAGCGCCGAGCAGTTCTCGGGCGGTGCGGGGGTGCTCCCGCGTGCGCTCGACGTGCTGCTGGCGCGCGGGCTGTTCGGGCTCGGCGCCGTGCTGTGCCTCGCCGTGTTCATCGGCGGCACCGTTCGGCTCGTCCGCCGCGCGCGGTCGCCCGCAGCCCCGGCGGCCGGGGCCTAGATCGTCGCGCCGATAAGGGCGAACGCGACAATCGCGACGCCGCCCGCAAGGAGGGCGTACGGCAGCTGGGTGCGGACGTGCGAGATGTGGTCGGTCGCCGCCGCCAGCGACGAGACGATCGTCGTGTCCGAGATCGGCGAGGCGTGGTCGCCGAAGATGCCGCCCGCGAGCGAGGCGGCCAGAAACGGCGCGAGGGGGAGGCCGAGCGCCGCCGCGGCCGGCACGGCGATCGGGATCATGATGGCGAACGTGCCCCACGAGGTCCCGGTCGAGAACGCGACGAAGGCGCCGGTCAGGAAGACGAGGGGCAAGAGTAGGATCGGCCCGACGCCCGCCTCGGCCACGCCGGACGCCACGTAGACGCCCGCGCCGAGCTCGCGCGTGACGGCGCCGAGCGCGAGTGCCAACAGCAGCACGAACGCCATGCCCAGCATCCCACCGGCGCCCTTGAGCCCGGTCGTCGTGAGTTGCTCGACGGTCATCCCGCGCTGCGCCAGCATCAGCACCCAGGCCACAAGCAAGCCGCTGAGCACCGCCCACAGCACGCTCGTCGAGCCCGAGCCGTCGAGCAGGTCGCCGTCGCCGGTGATCCACAGGGCGACGGGCATCATCACGACCATCGTGCCGAGCGGGAGCAGCATGTTGAGCACGCGCGCCGGGATGGTGCCGATCGGCTCCGGCACGAGCGCCGTCTCGTCGACGTCGGGCGCGGCGCCCGGCGCGAACCGCTCGCCGCGCTCGGCCCGCTCCTCGGCCTTCTTCATCGGCCCGAACCGCCAGCCGGTGACGGCCACAAAGCCCGCGAGGGCGACGGCCGCAAGCGCGTACGCGTTGTACGGGATCGACGACACGAACAGCCGGAGCGGGTCCTCGACGCCCTGCTCGCCCAACAAGCTCAGCACGTACGCGCCCCAGGCGTTGAGCGGGATGAGCACGCAGACCGCCGCGCTCGTCGAGTCGATGAGGTACGCCAGCATCTCGCGGCTGCGCTTCTGGCGGTCGAACAGCGGGCGCGACACGGCGCCGGCCACGAGCACGGTGATGTTGGACTCGATAAAGATGACCACGCCAACGAGGAACGCCAGCAGCCGCGCGCCCCTCGGCGTCGACGCCCAGCCGCGCTTTTCCAACGTCTCGACGAACCCCTTGACCCCGCCGCCCGCCTCGACCGTCGCGATCAGCGCGCCGATGACGAGCGTGAACAGCAGCACGCGCGTGTTGCCGGCGTCGGAGAACACGCCGACGGCCCCGTCGATGGCACCCCCGAGGCCCGCCAGCGGGTTGCCCCCGGCCAGGATCGTGAACCCGAGCCAGACGCCAGCGCCGAGCGAGAGGTACACCTGGCGCGTGCCGATGGCCAAGCCGATGGCCAGGATCGGCGGGAGGAGGCTGGTCCAGGTCGGGTCCATCGGGCAGGCGTGTGGGGAGCCCCGATGGTACTCACGGCCGGCCGTGACCTCCGGTGTCGGCGGACGACGCATGAGAGACCGCCCCCTCCGTTCCTGCCATGCCCCGTCCCGGATCCCCGATCTCCCGCCGCGACAGCCTCAAGCGGGCCGCCGGCGCGCTCGCGCTCGGCCTCGGCACGCCCGTCGCCGTGCTCGCCACCGAGGCCGACGGCTTCCAGCTCGCGTTCTACAGCCGTGACGAGCCCGAGCCGTTCCACACCGTCCCGATCTCCGAGAGCGTCGCCGCGCGACTCCGCGACGCCGAACCCGCGGCCGTCTTCAAGTTCGAGCGGGTCCAGGGCTCGACCACGCGAACGCTCGGGACAGCCCAGCTCAAGGTCTAGCGCAGATGACCGGCCCGACCCTCCGGTCAGTCGCGCGCGGCCGGTCCGACGCCTTCGCCTACACCTGCCACGGGTGTGCCCGGTGCTGCCACCACAAGGGCATCCGGGTCGGCCCGTACGAGGCTGCCCGGCTCGCGGCGGTGCTCGGAACGACCACGACGGCCGTGCTCGCGCGCGACGTGGACCCGGCGTCGGGCACGCTCCGCCAGCGCGACGACGGGGCCTGCGTTTACCTCGCCGAGGGCCGGTGCACGGTCCACGCCGGGCGGCCGCTGGCGTGCCGGCTCTACCCGCTCGGCTGGGTCGGCACCGTCGAGGACGCCGAGGTGTTCGTCGAGTTGGCGCCCCTGCCCGAGTCGGCCGGGCAGTACGGCGGCGTGGGGACGGTCGCGGCGTACCTCGACCACCAGGGGACGGCCCCCTACGAGCGCCGCGCCGCCGACTACGCGGCCGTCGCCCGGCGCGTCGCGGCGGCCCTCGCCATCGACGGCCCCGACCCCGGCCCCCCGCCCCCGTTCGACGACATCGATGCGGCCCTCGGCGACACCGTGCTTGGCGACGTGGAGGCCCGCACGGACCGCCACCTCGCGCTTCTCCACCGGTGGCTCGACGCGGCCGGCGCACCGCTGGGCTAGCGCGCCGCGGGCGCCGGCGGATCGGAGGTGGGCCGGGGCCGCCTCGGCTTGGGGCTACTGGGCCGGGGCCTCGCGCCACGTCGCGTCGAGCACCCACCGGCGCACGGAGCGGACGCCGTTCTCCGAGACGATCACGGTCGCGGTGGCGCCCGACACGGCGATCACGTGGCGCCCCTCGTTCGCGAGCCGTCCGTCGAGGTCGTCGGGTTGCTCAGGGATGCGGCGCAACGGCGCCCCGGTCTCCCCATCGACAAACGCGAGCGTGGTCCCGTCGGAGACCACCACCCACCCGTTCGAGAAGGCGACGACCTGCTCGCGCGGGCCCGCCGCGACCGCGAGGATGCCGGACCCGTCGAGGCCGTCGACGACGCGGTGCTGTCCGCCGGCGGTGAACGCCAGGTCGATGCGGCGCTGGTAGAACTGTGGCACCGCGCCCGAGCCCTCGCGCCAGCCGGTCTCCACCGTCCAGGCCGTCTGGGGAGGGGCGTCTCCGCCGTTGAGCGTGACCCCGTGGAGCCGGCCGGTGAGGGGATCGAGGAGGAAGGCCCTCCCGGTCGCCGACGTGACCCCGATGGGCAGCATCGACTCGAAGCCGGAGACGACCACCGGGTCGGGGCCGGTGGCCACCCCTTGGCGGATCCAGGCTGTGAGGTGCCGCCCTCCCGCAACCTCCGACGAGGCCATCAGCACCGACGGCTGCGCCGGCGCGGCGACGAGTCCAGCGGCGCCGGGCGTATCGATGAGGACGGGGCCGTCGGGCATTCGATACCCCGCAGGCTGAATGACGCGTTCCAGGAAGTACGCGGCGTACCCGACTTCCCCGGGCGGCGCCCCGGATGCGTAGACGAAGACCCCCTCGTCCCCAATCGCCCCGTACCGCGCGATGGTCGCGAGCACGGTGTCGTACCCGTCGTAGCGACGGACCACGGCCCCGGTGCGGACGTCCACCTTCCAGACCGTGGTGTCGGGTGGGGATGGTTGGTACGCATAGTCCCCGTCGTGGGCGAGGTACGCCGGCCCCGGCCCCGGGAGCGGGCGGCCCGAGCGCCGCGCGTCGGCGGGGTACTCCACGCGGACGGCCTCGCTCCCCTCCCGCGCCCCGTCGCGGACGGCCACCACCTGGAACTGGCGCGGCTCGACATCCACCAGCCCCTCCACTCGGTACGACAGGTAGCCAAGCCCGACGGTCGCCAGCACCTCGGGGTAGAGGGCCGGGCACGCGGCGGTGCAGCCGGTCCGGATCTCGAACCCGTCGACGGGCGCCTCCGGGGCGCGCCAGCGGAGCGTGACGGTCGTGGGCGTGGCGCTGGCGACGCCCAACGACGTGGGGGCCCCGAGGGCCGGCGCCGGCTCGACCGCCGCGTCGCAGCCGATGAGCAGGAGGCCGAGCACGAGGGCACGCATGCTCGCGGATCCGGTCGGAATCACACCGAAACATAGAGGTGCACCCGGCGACACGATGCCAGGGCCCTCGTTTCTCCCCGCCCTCGGTACGTCGGGACTACTCGGCGACGGCGCCCCAGCGGCCATCGAACGGGACGCGCGTGACCGTGCCGCCGTCGACGTTCGCGAACACGACGACCGCGTCGGCCGTCACGCGGGCGCCGACGAAGCCGGACCGCGCGCCCTCGATCACCCGCACCACCTCGCCCGTCGCACGCGAGGTCACGAAGAGGTCGGGGCTGGCGCCGGACACGATCGTGACCACGTGGCCGGGGCCGATCCCGGCGGGCCGCCCGACCCCGTTCGGGTTCGCGGGGATGACGGCGCCGACCGCCCCGGAGACCGCGTCGATGGGGACGAGCGTGCGGGGAGAGCGGAACGCGAGCACGGTCGCCGTGGCCCCGTCGACCTCGGCCCGGCCCGCGACGCCGTCGACCGTCCACGCCGTCGCGTCGGTGGTGAGATCGACCGCCTCGATCCGGCTGTCGAGGATCCGGTTGACGAGGACGAGGTCGCCGACGACGCCGAGCAGCACGTCCTGGGGCCGCAGTCGGCGCCCCGTCGAAGCGCCGCGCAGCGTGCCGCCGCTGTCGAGGTCCCACAGCGCAAGCTCGATCCCGCCGTCGGCGGCGAAGGTCCCGGCCGCCCGCCGCCCGTCGGCCGACACAACCACGCTCTCGGGCTCGCCGGGCGGCGCCGCCAGCGTCCCGGTCGCCACCACGGTCGAGCGGTGCACGACGGCGTACGGGCGCGCGAAGGTGCCCGTCTCGGCGAACGCCGCCGCCGGGAGCACGAGCGCCCGGTCGGCGCCGATGGGCCCGACGACCTCGCCGTACCCCCCGATCGTCGATCGGGCCCCGCTGGCGAGGTCGTGGACGATGACCTCGCCCCCTTCATCCGTCGTCCCGTAGGCGACCGACCCGTCGGCGGAGATCACGCCCCGGTCGCCGGCGCCCCCCGCGACCACGGCGCCGCCGGAGTACGACGCGACGGGGCTCACGCCGATCGCGCTCCGCCCGCCCAGCTCGCCGCGCGTGGCGACGGCAAACCGGCGGTCGGCCGTCCCGGTGAGGCCGGTGACCTCGAACGAGGTCGTCGCGGGCCCGACCTCCCCGAGCCGCACCTGCCCGCACGGCCCGGCGAACGGGTCGCACGAGCGAATCACCTCGAACACCACGAACCCCTCGCCGTCGCCCGGATCGGTCCAGCGGAGGACGAGCGAGGTCGGGGTCGCAGGCTCGATCTGGATCGACGCGGGCGGGTCGACGAGGCGCTCGCCGGGGAGCTGGGGGTCGCTCGGGTTGTTGAAGACGGGGAGGTCGGCGGAGTCGCACGCGGCCAGGGCCAGGAGCGCCAGCGCGGCGACACGGAGCGGAACGGGCATCGGGCTACAAGGTGAGGCGGGCGACGAGCCCGGCGCCCTCAGGCGAGACGCGCCAGCCGGCGGTCCGGCGGCCGACCTCCAGCGTGGGCCGTCGGGAGTGGATGACGTAGGCGTCGGCGGCGGACACGAGGTGGACGCCCAGGGCCACGAGGAAGGCGGCGGTCCGGGCCGAGCGGGCGCCCTCCGCCTCGTCGTAGAGCGCGAGCGCCTGGCGCCGCGCGGCCGCGATGGCGCCCTCGCCCGTGGCGACGGCGTAGATGGCGACGGCCCGGTCGAGGTCGGTGTCGATCCGGCGCACCCGCTGGTCGACGGCGGCGGTTAGCACCAGCGCCCCCACGACGCCGCCCGCGTAGAGGAGCCCGGGGACCGTCCGGCCGTCGCGGATCTGGACGATGCCGGGGATCGCGAGCCCGATCCGCGTCGCGCCCGCGTCGCGCCCCGCTTGCGTGTACGTCAGCACTGTCGTGCCGCCGGCCACGACGACGCCGCGGGCCTCGGCGTCGTGCGCCCCGGGCACCCGGACGCGGACCGTCACGGCGCCGACCGGCGCGCTCGCGGCCGAGCCCCCGATCGGCTCGCCGTCGACCAGCACCTCGGCGCCGTCCGGCACGCCGTCCACGACGACCTCGCCGCGCAAGCGGACCATCTCGAGGCGGACCGCGAGGGTGTCGCCGTGCGCGCCGTCGACCGTCACGCGGGCCGGCTCGAACTGCGGCCGCGTGCCCTCGATGACGTACCGCCCCGGCTCCAACAAGACCTCCGTCGGGACGGCCCCGATCGAGAGCCCGTTGACGCGAGCCACGACGCCGCCGACCGAGGCCTCGACGCGGAGGAGGACCTGGGCGGAGGGCGCGAGGGCCCCGCCGACGGCAAGCAAGAGGGTGCCCAGGCGGAGCAGGCGTCCGGGACAGACGGGCGCACGAGTCATCGTGTTCTTGTAGGGTCCGATGCGCGCGAGAATACTCCGCGCGCGCCGGCATGGCTCGCTTTCCAGCACGCGCGCGGGGGGCTCGGCACGCGCGACACCGCCCGAGCCTGAAGCGTGTGTGAGTCCCGCGCCCGGCGCGAACCCCGCGCGCGCGGCGGGGTGGAACGGGCCGCACCCCACGACAGCCATGGCCGAAGTCTCCACCTCCACCGTCCGCCTCCAGGTCGCCGGCGCCCAGAACCCCGACGTGGGCAAGGGCGTGGCGCGGCTGAGCCAGGAAGCGCTCGCCGAGCTCGGGCTGGCGCCCGGCGGCGTCGTCCAGCTCGACGGCACCAGCACGACGGCCGCCATCGCGCTCCCCCCGTACTCCGCCGACGCCGGCCTGGGCATCATCCGGCTCGACGGCCTGCTCCGCGCGAACGCGGGCGTCGGGATGGGCGACCACGTCGAGGTGTCGGCCGCGCGCGTGCAGCCCGCCGCCAAGGTGACGCTGGCGCCGGCCCAGCCGGGCGTGCGGCTCCAGGGGCGCGGCCAAGCGCTGTTGCGGACGTTGCTCGGTCGGCCGCTCGTCTCCGGCGACACCGTCTCGACGTCCGTGTATCGCAGCCAGCCCGGGCCGCAAGACGGCGTACCCGGGCTGCCGCCCGAGATCGCGCAGCGCCTGTTCGGCCAGCAGCGCGCGTTCGGCTTGCAGGAGATCCGGCTGATCGTGACGAAGACCTCACCGAAGGGGATCGTCCAGGTCACGGAGCAGACCGAGATCGAGCTGCTACCCGAGTACCAGGAGCCGCGCTCGGGCGAGGGGCCGGTCGGCATCACCTACGACGACATCGGCGGGCTCGGCGACACGGTCGACCAGGTCCGCGAGATGATCGAGCTGCCGCTCAAGCACCCCGAGCTGTTCGCCCGGCTCGGCATCGACCCGCCCAAGGGCGTGCTCCTCTACGGCCCGCCCGGGACCGGCAAGACGCTGCTCGCGCGGGCGGTCGCGAACGAGACGAACGCCCACTTCTCCGTGATCAACGGGCCCGAGATCATGGGCCGGTACTATGGCGAGTCCGAGGAGCGCTTGCGGGCCGTCTTCGAGGAGGCCGCCGACAACGCGCCGGCCATCATCTTTATCGACGAGCTCGACTCGATCGCCCCGGCGCGCGACGAGACCGGCGAGGCCGAGCGCCGCGTCGTCGCCCAGCTCCTGACGCTCCTCGACGGGCTCGAAGGGCGCGGGAACGTGGTCGTGATCGGGGCCACGAACCGGCCCGACGCCATCGACGAGGCGCTCCGCCGGCCGGGCCGGTTCGACCGCGAGATCGTGATCGGCGTGCCGGACACGGCCGGCCGCCGCCAGATCCTGGACATCCACACGCGCGGCATGCCCCTCGCCGAGGACGTGGACCTGGTCGAGCTCGCGCGGACGACGTACGGGTTCGTCGGGGCCGACCTGGGGGCGCTCGCGCGCGAGGCCGCCATCTCGGCGCTGCGCCGTCTGCTGCCCAACATCGACCTCGACGAGGACGAGATCCCGGCCGAGATTCTGGACGAGCTCGTCGTCCGCAGCGGCGACTTCGACGACGCCATCCGGCGCGTCCAGCCGTCGGCGCTGCGCGAGATCCAGATCCAGGTCCCGACCGTCGGCTGGGGCGACATCGGCGGGCTGGAGGAGACCAAGCGCCAGCTCCAGGAGGGCATCGAGTTGCCCATGAAGCACCCCGAGGCGTTCCGCCGGCTCGGCATCCGGCAGGCGCGCGGCTTCCTGCTCTTCGGCCCGCCCGGGAACGGCAAGACGCTGCTGGCGAAGGCCGTCGCGCGCGAGGCCGAGGCCAACTTTATCGCGACGAAGTCGAGCGACCTCCTGTCGAAGTGGGTCGGCGAGTCCGAGAAGCAGGTCTCGAAGCTGTTCAAGCGCGCCCGCCAGGTGTCGCCGACGGTCATCTTCATCGACGAGATCGACGCGCTCGCACCCTCGCGCGGCGGCGGCACGAACGACTCGAACGTGACCGAGCGCGTGGTCAACACGCTCCTCGCGGAGATGGACGGGCTCGAGGAGCTCAACGGCGTGATCGTGATCGGCGCGACGAACCGGCCGACGCTGCTCGACCCGGCGCTCTTGCGGCCGGGCCGCTTCGACGAGATCGTCTACGTGCCCGTGCCCGACGCCGAGGGCCGCCGCCGCATCCTGGAGATCCAGACAGCCGAGATGCCGCTCGGCGACGACGTCGATCTCGACGCGCTCGCGGAGCGGACGGAGCGGTACTCCGGCGCCGACCTCGAAAACCTGGTCCGGAAGGCCGGTCTCGTCGCGCTCCGCGCCGATCTGGAAACGGAGACCGTGACGGCCGCCAACTTCGACGAGGCCCTGGCCGACACGCGCCCGAGCGTGACGGCGGAGGTCGAGCGCGAGTACGAGCGGATGCGCCAGCAGCTCAAGCAGGAGGACCCGCGCGGCACGCGGCGCATCGGGTTCGACCTCAGCCCCGCCGAGGGCGACGGGGCGGGCTGACCGGATCGGTGCCGACGGCCCCGCTTGCGGTCACACCGGGCGCTGGGCACGGTGCGCGCCCGGTCGTACGTTCGGGCGTCATGCGCCGCCCATCGTCCCTGCTCCTGCTGCTCGCCCTCGTCGGCGGCCTGGCCGCCTCGGCGGTGCACCACGCGGAGCACGCGGCGGAGTGGGCGGAGGGCCGCGAACACCAAGCGGCGCACCACGGCACCGACGGCGCGCACGCGCCGTGTGCCGACGGGGACGTCCACGCGCTCGACTGCGCGGTCTGCGCCAGCCACCACGCGGCGCCGGCGCTCGCCGACGCCCCGACGCTCGCGCTCGCCGACACAGACCGGCCGCCCGGTCCGGACGCCGCCGTCCGCGGCGTCGCGGCCGACGCCGCATCGGCCAGAGGACCGCCCGCTGTCGCCTAGGTCCGCGCTCGCGGACGGTCTCGCCCGGCGGTCTCCGCCGGCTCTGGTATCCGGCCGCGCGTCTGCGGCCCAGCGACAGCTCCCATGGTCTTCCGTCTCTTGACGGTCGCGCTCGCCTTGGTTGGCGGCGCGGCCTCCGCCCAATCCCTCGTCGGCCGCGTGGTCGACGCCGAATCCGGCGCCCCGCTCGCGGGCGCCGCCATCCAAGTCCCCGCCCTCGACCGAGGCGCGGCCACCGGTGCCGACGGCACCTTCGAACTCCTCGGCCTCCCGCGCGGCGACGTGCGCGTCGTCGTCTCCTTTCTCGGCTACCTCAGCCAGACCCAGACGGTCGCCGTCGGCGCGGGCCCGGCGCGGCTCGACGTGGCGCTGGCGCCGTCGATCGTCGAGTCGCCAGACGTGACGGTGACGGCGCGGGCGCGGGCCTCCGACGTGCTCTCGGTCCCCCAGTCCGTCGCCGTGGTCGACCGGGCCGAGCTCGACCGGGCCGGCGGGGCGACGCCGTTCGAGGCGCTCGACGAGCTCGCGGGCGTCCGCCTGCTGGCGACCGGGCCGGGCATCGCCAAGCCGGTCGTCCGTGGCCTCACCTCGCAGCGCGTGCTCGTCGTCAACGACGGCGTGCGGCAGGAGGGGCAGGGCTGGGGCGACGAGCACGGGCCCGAGATCGGCGCGGCCGACGTGGACCGGATCGAGGTCGTCCGCGGTCCGCTGAGTTTGCTCTACGGGTCCGATGCGCTCGGCGGCGTGGTGCAAACGGCGCCCGCAAGCCTGCTCGCGCGGGAAGAGGGCTCGTGGGGCGCGGCGTCGGTCGCCGGGGCGACGGCGGCGCAGCAGGGCGAGGGCACGGTCGCGCTCGGCGTCCGGTCCGGCCATCTCGGCGCCGAGGTCCGCGCGGGGGCGCTCGACGCCGCCGCGCTGCGCACGCCCGACGGGCTGATCCCGAACACGGCGCTGGAGACGCGGACCGTCTCGGGCCGGGTCGGCGCCCGCGTCGGCCAGGGCACGGTCGAGGCGGGTGCGAGCACGTTCCAGCAGACGATCGGTCTGTTCGAGGCCGAGGACGCGGCGGCGCTCCCGGCGACACTCGCCGACCGCGCCGCCATCGACAAGCCGCGCCAGACGGTCGCCCACGACCGCGCGACGGTGCGGCTCGACCAGCGGCTCGGCCCGGACCGGCTCGAGGCCATCGTCGCGCTCCAGCAGAACCGACGCCGCGAGTTCGAGGACGAAGAGGACCTGGGCCCCGACGACCCCGCCCTCTTCCTGCGCCTGACCACGGCGACGGCCGACGCGCGCTTGCACCACCGCCCGATCGGGCGCGTGTTCGGGACGGTCGGCGTCAGCGGCCTGTGGCAGCGGAACGAGACGCTCGCCGAGGAGGCGCTCATCCCCGGCGGGACGACGCTCAACGGCGCCGTCTACGTCGCCGAGCAGCTCGTCGCCGGGCCCGTCACGGTCGACGCCGGCGCCCGGCTCGACCTACGCCAGCTCGACGTGGAGGCGAACGACGACCTGGGCGTCGAGGCGCAGACGCGGTCGTACACGGCCCTGACCGGGGCCGTCGGCGCGGCCTGGGAGGTCGGCGGCGGGCTGTCCGTCGCGGCGAACCTCGGCCGCGCGTTCCGGGCGCCGATCCTCCAAGAGCTGTTCGGGAACGGCGTCCACGAGGGGACGCTCCGGTTCGAGCGCGGGACGGCGACGCTCGCGCCCGAGACGAGCGTGGCGCTCGACGGCGTCGTCCGCTACCTCTCGCCCCACGTCTACGCCGAGGCCGGCGCGTTCGTCAACGCCGTCGACGCCTACATCACGCCGCAGGCGACCGGCGAGGTCGACCCCGAGAGCGGGTTCCAGATCTTCGACTTCGTCCAGACCGACGCGCGGCTGGCGGGCGTCGAGGCGCGGGTCGACGTGCACCCGCACGCGCTGCACGGGCTCGGCCTCCACCTCGCCGGCGACTGGACGCGCGGGACCGAGCGGGCCAGCGGCGACCCGTTGCCGTTCGTCCCCCCGGCCCGGCTCGACGTGGCCGTCGAGTATCAGGTCGAGCGGCTCGGCGCCTTCCGCGATCTCGAAGCACGCGTCGGCCCGACGCTCGTCGCGGCCCAGGACCGGCCCGAGCTGGCGGACGAGATCCCGACGGACGCGTACGCCGTGTGGTCGGCCTCCGTCTCCGCGTCGCTGGCGGTCGGCGGGGCTGTGCTGACGCCAACGCTGGCGGTCGAGAACATCGGCGACGCGCGCTACATCGACCCGCTGAGCCGGTACCGCCCGTTCGGCGTCCCGGCGTCCGGGCGGAGCGTGCGGCTGGCGGTCCGCGCGGCGTTCTAGGGCGCGCGGTTTCACCGTCGCTCCGCTTGGCCCCCCTGGGGCCGCCCGGTACCTTGCGGGTGCCCCTATAGCTCAGTTGGTTAGAGCAGCGGACTCTTAATCCGCGTGTCGAAGGTTCGAATCCTTCTGGGGGCACCCTCCCCAAAGGCCTTGGCGGTGTCGCCAGGGCCTTTTTTGTGTGCTGGTGACGTGGGGATGTCGGCCTCTCTGGGTTAGAGTCCGGGGCGCCCCGGCGATCCAGATGTCAGCCCGCTCGAGAACGAAACGCTGCAGCCGGTGCGAGCGGGTCCTGTCGCCGCTGGTGCCTTCAGCAAGAACCGTCGCCGCCGCGACGGCCTCCAGACCTACTGTCGGCTCTGCATGACGGAGGTCCGCCGGGACTGGTATCTCCGGCGAGGGGCGAGCCAGCGGACGCGCAACCAGGGCTACCTCGAACGCAACGCACAGCACCTGTGGAGATATCTCCTCTCGCACCCCTGTGTCGACTGTGGCGAGGCGGATCCCATCGTGCTCGAGTTTGACCACGTCCGCGGCGAAAAGGTAGGAGCGCTCTCGAACATGGCCACCCGCCAGTTCAGCGTGGCGAAGCTGAACGCTGAGATCGCCAAGTGCGAGGTCCGCTGCGCGAACTGCCACAAGCGGAAGACGGCGCGCGAGCAGGGCTGGCACGCATGGCGCGTCTGACCGAGGTTCGAATCCTGGTGGGGGCACCCCGCAACGGCCTGCGCTCGCGAGCGTGGGCGTTTTCGCGTTCAGGGGTGGGCCGCGCGAAATGGTCACGGAACTGTGGGGAGGGGCGGCCGGGTTCACGGGGGGAAACCACTCCCCTCTCGACATGAACGACTCCCTCTCCGGCACGACCGTGCTGATGATCCTGACCTCTCACGACGACCTCGGCGACACCGGCAAAAAGACCGGGTTCTGGCTCGAGGAGTTCGCCGCGCCCTACTACGTCTTCCGAGACGCCGGCGCCACGATCACACTGGCCTCGCCGAAGGGCGGCCAGCCGCCGCTCGACCCGTCGAGCGACACCGAGGACAACCAGACCGACGACACGCGCCGGTTCTACGCCGACGACGACGCGCAGGCCGCACTCGCCGACACGACCCCGCTCGACCAGATCGACGTCGGCGACTTCGACGCCGTCTTTTACCCCGGCGGCCACGGCCCGCTGTGGGACCTGGCCGAGGACAAGACCTCGATCGCCCTCATCGAGACCGCCATCGCGAACGGCACGCCGGTCGCGGCGGTCTGCCACGCGCCGGCCGTGCTTCGCCACGTCACCGGCGCCGACGGCAAGCCGCTCGTCGCGGGCAAGCAGGTGACCGGGTTCACCAACACCGAGGAGGAGGCCGTCCAGCTCACCGACGTGGTCCCGTTCCTGATCGAGGACATGCTGAAGGAGAAGGGCGGCGTCTACTCCAAGACCGACGATTGGGGCGTCCACGTCGTCACCGACGGGCTGCTGATTACCGGCCAGAACCCGGCGTCGTCGGGCCCGGCGGCCGAGGCCCTGCTGAAGGCGCTGGCGACCACGCCGGCCTAGCGCCACGGCTCGGCACCGCCAGACCGCGCCCCGCCCTGCTTTGGGCGGGGCGTTTTTTGTGGAGGCCGCCGGACCCGGATCGGTCGCGGCGCGTCGGCGTTTCCGGGCCATGCGCATCCTCTTGCTCCTCCTCGCCCTCGCCGCGTCTGGCTGCGACGTCTCCGGCCGCGTCGAGGCCGAGATCGTGTCGGCCCTCCCCAAGGCCCTGGGCCCCGCCGACCACTACGACGCGACCGTCGACGGCCTCCAGCTGTCGGCGCGGACCGCCGAGCGCGTGACGATCACCGGCGACCGCGTGGCCCGTGAGGACGCCCCCGTCGTCGACCGACTCGACGTCACGCTGTGGGGCGTCGCCTTCGACCAGAAAACGCGCGTGCTGACGCGCGTCGACAGCGCGCGCGCGACGGCGCGGCTGCTCCCGGCCGACCTCGCGACGTACCTCGGCACCCAGCGCGGGATCTCGCGCGCGGCCGTGACACTGGCGGCGCCGGACCGCGCGACGGTCCGCGTCGAGGGCGCCATCGAAGGCTTCCGGCTCCCCGTCGGCGCCGAGATCCGGGGGCAGTTGGTGGCCGCCGACGGCGCGGTCCGGCTCGACGTCGAGTCCGTGCGGGCCGCTGGGATTGGGCTCGGCGGGAGCCTCGCGCGAGCCGTGGGCGACCGCATCAACCCCGTGGCCGACCTGCGCGACGAGGACCTCGCGCTGACGGTGACGGACGTCCGCGTCGAGCGCGGCGCGGTCGTGGTAGAAGCGACGGGCGACCTCCAGGGTGTCCGGCTGCGCCGCTAGCGACTCGGCCGAAGAGATGGCGGACGGTCCCGTTCGAGCCCTCGCGTCCCGCGTAGGACACGCCGGAAGCGACCACGCGGACCCTGACGACAGGCGGCGAAGGCGCTACCCGGCGCTGCTCACCCAGGCTGTCCACCACAGGTCGCGGAGCATGGCGGCCCCGGCCGTCAGCCGGTCCACGGCGAAGGCGCGGTGGGCAGCGCCGGTCGTCTCAGGGCCGAACGACTCGGCCTCGTCGAGGTCGTAGAGCCGCTCGACGAGGGAGTGGGTGTCGGCGATGTAGTCCCAGACGGCGGGGCGCAGCGGGCCCAGCTCGCGCGCCGGCGCCGTGAGCGCCGCCTCCACGTCGCCGAGGGCGATGTGTGTCTCGACGAACGCGCTCTCGAAGCGGGAGTGGAAGCCGCGCTCGAGGGTCGCGTAGCGGCCGTCGTCGCCCGCCCAGCCGTTGTAGTGGATCGTCGTGTGGTGCGGGTTCGCGCCGTCGGCCACGTAGTGCCCCAGGATGCCCGCGTCGTTGACGATGCGCGCCTCGATCCACGCCCGGTCGTCGTCGGTCTCAGCCGCGCGCCACAGCCGGAAGCCGATGCGGATCCGCTGCGTGAGCTCCAGAATCTGGTACGGCAACAGCCCCACCTTCGCCGACCGCTCGCCGCCGCGGACCACTAGGGAGTCGGCAAACGCCAGCCGGTCGATGGCGTCGAGGGCGCCCTCGGGGACCAGTTCGAGGTCGATGTAGTGCTCGGCCGCGCCCGCGTTGCCGAGCGCCCGGTCGAGGTCGCCCTCGGTGCGCGAGCGCCAGCGGTCGGGCTCGGGGTTGAGGTAGCTGAGTTGCGCGGCGGCCTGGCGGAAAAAGGCCGGCATCGAATCGGGCAGCGCGTCGGCGGCGGCGCGACCGATGAGGCGGTGGCCGTGCTCCCCCCACTGCGCGGGCGGGCCGCTGGCGGGGGCCGAGGCGGTGAGCGTGAGGGCGGCGAGGGCGAGGAGGACGCGAGTCACGAGGGCAACGGGTACGGGTCCGAAGAGTACCGCCGTCCTCCGCCCTCTCGTCACTCTCCGCGGGCGGCGATGCCGCGCAGGATGTGCCACACGGTCAGCGCCGCCAGCACGGCCGAGCGGCCGTCGGGGTCATGCGTGGGGTTGAGCTCGACGACGTCGAACGAGCGGACGTGGGGCGACCGCCCGCACGCGTGGGCCGCCCGCAGCCACACCGGCACCGGCAGCCCGCCGACGCCTGGCGCGCTCACGCCCGCGGCCCCGTCGACGGCGTCGAGGTCGAACGTCGCGAGCGTCGGCCCGTCGAGCCCGGCGACAATCGAGTCCACACGGGCCGCGTCGAGACTGTCGGCCCACACCACCTCGGTCGGCACATCCGCGTGCGCGGCGGCGACGCGCCATGGGAGCAGCCCGACGACGGTGTAGCCCCGGCACCGGCCGGAGTCATGGTCGAGCATCTGTCGGAACGGGGAGCCCGAGTGCGCGCGCCCGTCGCGGAGCGGGCGCACGTCCGCATGCGCGTCCCAGTTGAGCGCGTACACGTCCGCCCCGGCCGCGACGTGGCCGAGGAAATGGCCGAACGCGGTCTCGTGACCGCCGCCCAGAATGATCGGGAGCACACCGCGCGCCAGCAGGTCGCCGACGTGCTCCCCGAGTCGGACTTGGTCGGCGGCGAGGTCGCCGGACACCGGCACGTCGCCGATATCTGCCATGTTTTCCAGCATTCTCGCAAACGCCTCGTGCTCCCGGGCGTCGGGCGTCATCCGAAACAGCGCCTCGCGGATGGCCGCCGGACCGCCCGCCGCGCCGGGCCGACCACCGTTGCGGCGCACGCCCTCGTCGGATGGGAAGCCAACCAGTGCCACGCGCGTGCTCCCGACCAGCGGGGCGTCGCGGAGCCAGTCGCCGAGTCGGGGGTCGGCCATCACGCGGAGAGCTTGGCGCGGGCGTCGCCGCGCTGCCACGCGGTCTCGCCGCCGATGACGGTCCAGAGCGCGGGCTCGGCCCGCCACGACGAGAGCCAGCCGTCGACGGTCGGCGCGTCGAACACGACGAAGTCGGCCGGAGCACCGGGGATGAGCGAGCCGGTGCCGTCGGTGAGGCGGAGCGCACGGGCCGCCTCGGCGGTCGCCCCACGGAGCGCTTCCTCGGGCGTCATCCGCTGGAGCGTGCACGCGAGCCACAGCGCGAGCCCGAGGCTGGCGGACGGCGCCGAGCCCGGGTTGAAGTCGGTCGCGACGGCCACGCGGGCGCCCGCGTCGAGCAGGCGGCGGGCGGGCAGCGGCTCTTGGCCGAGCACGAGCGTCGCGATCGGCAGGCTGACGGCGACCGTGTCGGACGCCGCGAGCGCGCGGATGCCGTCGTCGGAGATGCACTCGAGGTGATCGGCCGACGCGGCGTCCACCTCGGCCCCGAGCGCCGCGCCGCCGGTGTCAGAGAGCTGGTCGGCGTGGAGCTTGGCGCCGAGCCCGTGCGCGTGCGCCGCCTCGAAGATCTGGCGGGCCTCGTCCGCCGTGAACGCGCCCTCTTCCACGAACACGTCGACAAACGCCGCCAGCCCCTCGGCCGCAGCGGCGGGGATCATCTCGTCGGTAATCAGCCGGACGTAGCCCGCGCGGTCGTCGGCGAACTCGGGCGGCACGACGTGCGCCGCGAGCAGCGTCGACACCATCCGCTGACGCCCGTGCGCGGCCAGCATCGCGTGGACGCGGAGCACGCGGAGCTCGTCGTGGAGCGTCAGCCCGTAGCCCGTCTTGGCCTCGACCGTCGTGACGCCCTGCCGGAGCATCGCCGCCAGCCGGGCGCCCGCTGCGTGCGCCAGTCCGGCGTCGCTCGCGGCGCGCGTGGCGCGGACGGTCTTCAGGATGCCCCCGCCGCGCCGGGCGACTTCGAGGTACGGCGTTCCCTTGATCCGCTCCACGAACTCGTCGGCCCGGTCGCCCGCGTGGACCACGTGCGTGTGGCAATCGACGAGGCCGGGCACGACGAGCCGCCCGCCGGCCGACTGGCGCTCGGCGCCCTCGAAGCGGGCCGGCAGGTCGGCCTGGGGCCCAGCCCAGACGATCCGGCCATCGTCGAAGGCCAGCGCGGCGTGATCGACGAGGCCGGCGTCGCGGCCGTCGGGCGGGCAGGTCGCCAGCTGGCGGATGTCGGTGAGAACGGTCATCGGCAAGTGGGGGGCTCGTCGGGATCGGTGGCGAGGTGGACCATGTCGCGGACGCCGGTGACGGTGATCTCGCGCGCGTAAGCGCCGAGGTGGCCGTGCGCGCCCTCGGGGCTGAGCGTGCCCTCAACCGTTGCCTCGACGTAGAGCCTCCCGCCACGCCCGCTCTCGCTCCGGTGCTCGTCGGAGAGGACGCGGAGCGCCTCGCCGAAAGCCTCGTTCGGCGTGAGCCACCATGTCTCGTCGGGGCGGTCGCAGGGGGTAAAGGCCGAGACCTCGAACGACGTGGTGTAGACGCCCCGGACGACCTCGCGGCCGGGCGTCGCCCGCTCGACGACGCGGAAGACGTGGTCGGCGCCCGTGCACGGCGTCACGGTGCCCTCACCGGCCTCGCCGCGCACCTCGACGCGGTCGCCGGGCGCCACGGCGTCGAGGTCCTCGATGGTCGCCGCGCAGAGGTTCTGGCGCGCGGGAATGTGGACGACGACGTCAGCGCCCCCGCCGTCAGGGGCGACCGTGACGAGCGCGTTCCCGTCGTAGGCCATCGGCGAGAGGTCCACGGCGACGACGCGGCCCGTCAGCGTGCCGTCGGCGGCGGGCGGGGCGTCGCCGGTGCCGGCGCACGCGGCGAGGAGCAGGGAGAGGAGGAGGAGGCGCATGGAAGGCTGGGGTGGGAGCGGAGCAGAACGGCCGAGGCCGCCGGACCGGCATCCCGATTTTCCACATCGTTACGGAAGCTCGCCCACCTCCGCCTGGGCCGCCGCCGCCAGCGCGCCCGTGCGGACCAGGTCGGTGGCCGCCGCGAAGTCGGGCTCGAAGACGGTGTCGTCCGTGCGGAACGGGACGACGTGGCGGATGGCCGCGTGGGCGGCCTCGATGCCCGGGCCCGAGCGGAGCGGGCGCCGAAAGTCGAGCGCCTGCGCCGCGCACAGCGCCTCGACCGCGAGCACCCGCTCGGCGTTCTCGACCACGCGGAGCGCCTTGCGCGCGCCCCACGCGCCCATCGAGACGTGGTCCTCCTGCCCGCGGCTCGACGGGATCGAGTCGACCGACGCCGGGTGGCACAGCCCTTTGTTCTCGCTCACCAGCGACGCCGCCGCGTACTGCGGGATCATGAAGCCGGACTGGAGCCCGGAGCGCTCGACCAAGAACGGCGGCAGCCCGTCGCCGCCGTCGACCAAGAGGTACGTCCGGCGCTCCGAGATCGAGGCCCACTCGGCGACCGCGATGGCGGCCGTGTCGAGGGCGATCGCGAGCGGCTGGCCGTGGAAGTTGCCCGCCGACACGATGTCGGGCGCACCGTCCGCGTCGCCCCCCGACGGGGACCGCGCAGCGAAGACGAGCGGGTTGTCGGTCACGCTGTTCAGCTCGCGCTCGACGACGCCGCTCGCGTACGCCAGCGCGTCACGGCTGGCGCCGTGGACCTGCGGCACGCACCGCAGCGAGTACGGGTCCTGGACGCGGTCGCAGTCGACGTGGCTGGGCCCGATCTCGGAGCCCGCGAGCAGCCGCCGAACCGCCTCGGCCGTCGCCGCGTGGCCGGGGTGGGGACGGACCGCCGCGACGCGGGCGTCGAACGGGCGCGCCGAGCCGAGCCGAGCGTCGAGCGTCATCGCCGCGATCACGTCCGCCGTCGTCGCCAGCCGACGCGCGCGCGTGGCGACCTCGGCGGCGTACGCCAGCATAAACTGCGTCCCGTTGATGAGCGCGAGCCCGTCCTTGGCGCCGAGCGCGACGGGCGACAGACCGGCGGCAGCGAGCGCGTCCGCAGCCGGGACGGGCCCGCGGTCGCCCCACGCCGACCCCTCGCCGACGAGCACGAGCGCGAGGTGCGCCAGCGGGGC
The DNA here is from genome assembly GCF_046845755.1 of Rubrivirga halophila. GTDB lineage: Bacteria > Bacteroidota > Rhodothermia > Rhodothermales > Rubricoccaceae > Rubrivirga. The sequence continues at coordinate 4,100,928 of NZ_CP177357.1, read as the reverse complement.
CAGGTCGCCCGAGGCGCCCAGGCTCCCCTGCTCCGGCACCACCGGGATCACATCCGCGTCCAGCAGCGCCAGCAGGCCGGCGACGACCGTGGGCGAAACGCCGGAGCACCCCAGACCGAGCGCGTGCGCCTTGAGCGCCAGCATCCGGCGCGTGATCGCGCGCGGGACCGGCGGCCCGACGCCGCACGCGTGCGACCGCAGCAGGTTGAGCTGCAGCGTCGCCACGTCCGCCGCCTCGATGCGCTCGGACTTCAGCGACCCAAACCCGGTGTTGAGCCCGTAGTGCGCGCGGCCGTCCGCGAGCGCCGCGTCGACGAGCGCGCGGCTCCGGGCGACGCGGCCGTTGGGCTGGCGCACGTCGTCGGCGAGCGCCGCCAGCGAGGCGCCGAGGTCGTCGTCGAGGGTGTCGAGGCGGAGGGCGGGAAGCGTGTCGGTCATGGGCATTCAAGTTGCCGAATCGGCGGGGTCACACGTAGGGGCATGCCGGTGGCGTGCCCTCGTCCGGGCGAGGAGCCACGGCTCGCAAGCAGGTCCGGCGGATGGAGGAGGCGTCTGCGATCGGGTGGTCCACCACCCCTAGCCCCTCCTGTCCAGGAGGGGGACTGCGGAGGCGTCCTGTGGAACCGCCCCTCTGCTCGTGCCTCGCTCCTCATTCCTCGGTCCCGACACTCGGGAGGTCCACGCCTCGCTCGCGGGCGGTGTCGATGGCGATGTCGTAGCCCGCGTCGGCGTGGCGCATCACGCCCGTGCCGGGGTCGGCGGTGAGCACGCGGTTGAGGCGCCGCCCGCCGGCCTCGGTCCCGTCGGCGACGCAGACCATGCCCGAGTGCATCGAGTACCCGATGCCGACGCCGCCGCCGTGGTGCAGGCTCACCCACGAGGCGCCGCACGCCGTGTTGAGCATGGCGTTCAAAAGAGGCCAGTCGCCGATGGCGTCCGAGCCGTCCTTCATGCCCTCGGTCTCGCGGTTGGGGCTGGCGACCGAGCCCGTGTCGAGGTGGTCGCGGCCGATGACGAGCGGGGCCGACACCTCGCCGGTCGCGACCATCTCGTTGAACCGCGCGCCGGCCCTGGCGCGCTCGCCGTACTCGAGCCAGCAGATCCGCGCCGGCAGGCCCTGGAACTGGACCTTCTCCTGCGCCAGTTCGATCCAACGCCGCAGGTGGACGTTGTCGGGGAAGAGCTCCAACAGCGCCGCGTCCGTCGCCGCGATGTCGGCGGGGTCGCCCGAGAGCGCGGCCCAGCGGAACGGGCCGGAGCCTCGGCAGAAGAGCGGGCGGATGTACTCGGGCACGAAGCCCGGGATCTCGAAGGCGTCGGCGCGGCCGCGGCGGTCGGCGACCTGCCCGCGCAGGTTGTTGCCGTAGTCGAAGGCGACCGTGCCGCCGCGCTGCAGCGCCAGCAGGGCCGTCACGTGCGCCTCCATGCTGTCGAGCACGGCTTGCTCGTAGGCGGCGGGGTCGGCTTGGCGGAACGCGTCGGCCTCGGCGAGCGAGTACCCGGCGGGGACGTAGCCCACGCGGAGGTCGTGCGCGCTCGTCTGGTCGGTCACCACGTCGACGGCGGTGCCTCGGCGGACGATCTCTGGGAGCACCTCGGCGGCGTTGCCCACGAGCCCGACCGACAGTGCCATGCCCTGCTGGCGGGCGTCCTCGACCCAGCCCAGCGCTTCGTCGAGGTCGTGCGAGAGCCGGTCGCAGTAGCCCTGGTCGACGCGGCGCTGGATCCGCGTCTCGTCCACGTCGACGCCCAGGAAGGCCGCGCCGGTCATCGTCGCCGCGAGCGGCTGGGCGCCGCCCATCCCGCCGAGCCCGGCGGTGACGACGAGCCGACCCGAGAGGTCGCCGCCGAAATGGGTCCGGGCGCACGCCGCGAACGTCTCGTACGTGCCCTGCAGGATGCCCTGCGTGCCGATGTAGATCCACGAGCCCGCCGTCATCTGGCCGTACATCGTCAGGCCCTCGGCCTCCAGCTCGCGGAAGGTGTCCCAGGTCGCCCAGCGGGGGACCAGCCAGCTGTTGGCGATCAGCACGCGCGGCGCGTCGGCGTGCGTCCGGAAGACGCCGACGGGCTTGCCGCTCTGGACGAGCATCGTCTCGTCGTCCTCCAGCCGCTGCAGCGTCTCGACGATCCGGTGGAACGACGGCCAGTCGCGGGCGGCCTTGCCGGAGCCGCCGTACACGACCAAGTCCTCGGGGCGCTCGGCGACCTCGGGGTCGAGGTTGTTCGTCAGCATCCGCAGCGCGGCCTCCTGGTGCCAGCCCTTGCAGGAGAGGGCGGTGCCTCGAGGCGCGCGGATCGTGGGGTCGTCGGTCATGGCGGGTCGGCGGGGGTCTGCCTACAGAGTACCGGGCGCGCCCGCGAGCCCGAAGACACGATCCACGGTTTTCGGGCGCCTCTACTTTCGATCCGCGGGATTCCACAGGCTCCCGGCCCTGGTTTCACGGCGATCCCCATCGCTCCCCTACACCTTGCGTGATCGAACGTACGTGAGGGATCTCAGCATGGCCCTCACGCCCGTCCTTCCGTTCGTCGCGAAGGCGAGGGTTATGCTGAGATCCCTCGCAGGGCTCGGGATGACGTGTTCTGGGAGGGCGCGAGCGCTCTCCTCTTCCACGCTCCAATTCCTCCCCATGGACGCCCTCGACCACCGCCTGCTCCACGAAGTCCAGCTCGACGCCCGCCTGACGTACGCCGAGCTCGGCCGCCGCGTGGGTCTGTCGCCGCCCGCCGTCTCGGAGCGGCTGGCGCGGCTCGAAGCCGACGGCGTCATCACCGGGTACCACGCCGCCATCGACCCCGCCCGGCTGGGGCGCCCGGTGCAGGCCGTGCTCCACCTCCAGGTCGACCGCGCGCGCTACGGGCGGAGCCTGGAGCAGATCCTGGACCTCGACGAGATCCTGGTCTGCCACCGCACGACCGGCAGCTCGTCGCTGCTGATGGTCGTCGCCGTGGCCTCGATGGAGGCGCTCGAAGTGCTGATCGACAAGCTGCTGCCGCTCGGCGAGCCGGTCACCCAGATGATCCTGTCGACGCCGGTCCCGCGGCGGGCGGTCGCGCCAGCGGGCTAGGACGACGGCGGATGGGCTCCCGGAGGGCGAGGTCCCCACGGACCTCCGATATCTTCCGCAGCCCCCCGTTCCCGTCGACATGCCGTTTCATCTCACGACCCTCCCCGAGTCCCGCATCGGACTCGCCGTCGGCTCCGGCCGCGTCTCCGGCGAGGACCTCGCCGCCGCCTGCACGGCGATGGTCGCGCAGGACGGCTGGGTCGCCGGGTTCGACGAGATCTGGGACCTCTCCGAAACGACGGAGGTGGACGTGACGCCAGGCGACCTCGCCCACCTCATCGCGACCATGCGTGGGCACGCCGACGCGCTCGGCGAGGGCCGCGTCGCCTGCGTCACGACCCGCGACGCGATTGCCGTGCTCGTCCGCCTCATCGAGGCCCTGACGATCGGGATGGGCCGCCACTTTCACACCGTCCGCTCGCGCGCCGAGGCCGCCGAGTGGCTCGGCCTCGACGCCGAGGTGCTCGAAACCGCGACCCCCGACCGCCGCGCGTAGCCTCACCCCGTCGACTGCATCGCCGCGGCGATGGCGTTGACGGACAGGAGCAGCGCCTGGTGGAGCGCGTCCGCCGGCGTGTCGGTCGCCCGCCAGCGGCGCATGAGGTCGAGCTGGACCAGGTTGAGCACGTCCGTCGCCGGGTTGCGGTACCGGATCGTCGCCGCGATCGCGCGTGTCGGATCCAGCAACGTATCCCGCCCCACGGCCGCCAGCAGGGCTTGGACCGTCCGGTCGTGCTCGGCCGCAACCGCCGCGAACGGCGCGGCGGGCGCCCCGCCCGCCTCCGCGAGCGCGCTGTACCGCTCGCCGACCACGAACCGCGCGCGTGCCAGCTCGCGCATCGCGTTGCCGGTGACGGCCTGGAAAAAGGGCCACGACGTCGACAGCTCGCGCAGGCGCTCCTGCTCGCCGGGCACCTCCGCGAGCGCGGCGCCGACGCCGTACCAGCCGGGCGCGGTGTAGCGGGGCTGGGTCCACGAAAAGACCCACGGGATGGCGCGCAAGCCGGCAAAGTCGAGCTCGCCCATCCCCTTCCGCGAGATCGGCCGCGAGGCGATGGACAGCCCGGCGATGTGCGCGATCGGCGTCGCGGAGGCGTACCACGGCCAGAAGTCGGGCGCGTCGATGAGCGTCCGGTAGGCCTCCATCGAGCGGTCCGCGAGCCGCTCCATCAACGCGTGAACGTGGGGGGACGGCGCCGCGGCCGTGTCGTCGCGGTGCGCCTCGGCATCCGCGAGCGCGCCGAGCTGGGCGTGGACGATCTGCTCGAGGTGCCGCCGCGCAATCCCGGGGAGCGCGTAGCGGAACGAGATGACCTCGCCCTGCTCGGTAAACCGGATCCGGCCCGTCTGGGCGACCGGCGGCATGGCGCGGATCGCCTGCCCGGCCCGTCCGCCGCCGCGCCCGACCGTCCCGCCGCGGCCGTGGAAGAAGCGCAGGTCGACGCCCGCCTCGCGGCACGTCGCGGCAATCTTCCCCTGCGCCTTGTGGAGCGACCAGTTGGCCTGCCAGTACCCGCCGTCCTTGTTGGAGTCCGAGTAGCCGAGCATGACCTCCTGCAAGCCGCCCCGCGCTTCGAGATGCGCCGCGTAGACGGGGTTGGCGAACAGCTCCGTCAGCAGCGCCGGGCCCGCCTCGAGGTCGGCGACCGTCTCCAGCAGCGGGACGGCGTCGATGGGCGACTCGATGGTGCCGTCCGCCTGACGGCGCCACAGGCCGACCTCCTTCGCCAGCAGCAGCACCTCCAGCACGTCGCTCACGGCGTCGGTCATCGACACGATGTAGCTGCCGACGGACGCGGGCTCGGCCTCAATCGCCGCCTTCGCGACGCGCAGCGCCGACAGCACGCGGTCGGCTTCGGGGCCCACCTCGCCGCCCAGGCGGATAAACGGGCGCGGGTTTTCGAGCTCGCGCGTCAGCAGCGCCGTCCGCTCGGCCTCGCCCAGACCGGCGTAGTCGGCTTCGACGCCCGCGCGCGCCAGCAGGTCGGCGACGGCGGCTTCGTGGACCTCGCTGTGCTGGCGCAGGTCGAGCGCGGCGAGGTGGAAGCCGAACGTGGCCGCGCGGACGCGGGCGTCGGCGAGCGTGCCCTCGTCGGCGAGCGGCGCCAGCCCGGCGGCGCGCAGGCTGTCGGCCAGCAGGTCGAGGTCGGCGGCAAAGGCGGCGGCGTCATAGGCGGGAGCGGCGTCAGGTCGACGCATTTGACCGGAGTCGCCTTCGGGGAGCGAGGCGATCAGGCCGTCGAGCTTGGCGGCCATCTGCATCAGCTTGAGGCGGACCGGCTCGTGCGCGTTTTGCCGCCAGCGCCGCTCGGGGAGCTCCACAATGTCTCGGTCGGCTTCGACCGACGCCCACAGCGCGGCCGGGAAGTCGACCTGCTGATCGCTGACGGAGAGTTCGAGCTGGAGCTCGGTGAGGGCGCGGCGGTGGAGGCGGAGCGCGTCCTCGCGGTGCGCCCGGAGCGCCCACTCGGTCACCTCGGCCGTCACGTTGGGGTTGCCGTCGCGGTCGCCGCCGATCCACGAGCGGTAGCGGAGGACGGGCGGGATCGCGGGCGCCGTGCCGTACGACTGCCGGAAGGCCCGGCGGAGGTCGGCGTGGACGCGCGGGACGACCTCCCAGATGCTCGTCGCCACGAAGTACAGGCCGTGCCGGATCTCGTCGCGCACGGTCACCTTGCCGGCGCGGACCTCATCGGTCGCCAGCAGCAGCCGGAGCCGGCCGAGCGCCTCGGATTCGGCGTCCTCGGCCTCGGCGGGCGTCAGGTCGTCGCCCGTCAGTCGGTCGAGCGCGGCGGCGGCGGCCTGTTGGTGCAAGAGGACCGTCCGGCGCCGCGCCTCGGTCGGGTGCGCCGTCAGCGTCGGCTGGATGTCGAGCCGGGCCACGAGCGCGGCGGCGGCCTCGGCGTCCAGCCCGCTCGCTGCCAGCCCGGCGACGGCGTGCGCGATCGACTCCCCACGCGGCGCCTCGGCCGTCGCCGCCATTTCGCGCTCGCGGTTGACGCGCACGATCTCGATCTGCTCGGCTTTGTTGACGAGGTGGAAGTAGGCCGTCAGCGTCCGCAGCACGGCCGACAGCGCCTCGACGGACTCGCCCTCGATGGCGGTCGCCAGCCGGTCGAAGGCGGGCGGGCCGTCGGCGCGGGCGGTCGCCAGCCAGTCGGCGGCGAGGTCGGCCGGGCCGTCGCCGTAGCGCTCGCGCGCGACGCGCATCACCAGCCGCTCGACGAGCGCGACGCGGCGGGCGTGGACGCTGGTGAGCCCGGCGGAGGTGGCGGCGGCGAGGGCGGGGTCGGGCACGGGCGGAGACGGCGGGTGGGCGCCGTACACGCCCCGCCCCCGCGACGGTGCCCGGCTGCCGGCCTCCAACCGTGGCGGTCAGGCCGCCACGGCCGGCGCTCGGAGCCCGGCTGGCGACATGCGGTGGACCCGGTCGGTCGCCTGGAGCAGCCGTTCCCACTCGTCGGCCACGCGGTCGGTCCGCAGGTGCGACGGGCACCGGACGGCCGGGCGGCCCTCGTCCCACCACCGCGCGAGCCGACGGGCCGCGGCGTGGGTCTCGCGCGCGTCGACGAGTTGGCGGCCGTCGCCGGGCGTTTCGGCGAGCGCCTCGCAGACGGCGGGGTGCGGGTGCGCCACGACCGGCGTCCCCACCGCGACGGCCTCGGCGAGCGCGCGGGCCGAGGGGACGGGCGCCCCCACTTGGGCGGCGAGCACGGCGAACGCGCTCCGGACGTGGCGGACGGCCTCGCGGTGCGGGATCGCCCCGAGCGGGGCGGCGCCGGGCCCCAGATCGCCGTGCCCGCCGACGACGTAGAGCCACACGCCGGGCCGGACCGCGCGGACGGCCGCGAACGCCGCCAGCACCTCGTCCAACCCGGGCCCCGCGAAGGCGACCAGCTTGTCCGGGTCAGGCGCCGTCGCGTCCGGGACGAGGTCGCCCGCGACGGGGCTGGGGACGTAGGTCGTCCGCGCCCAGGCGTCGGACGCCGCGATCCGCTCGCGGACGGCGAGGTGGTGGCCGCCCGAGGCGCACACCACGACCGCCCCGGCGCCCGCGGCCCGCGGGCCGAGCGCGTGACGGCCCTTCCCGGGGGTCGCGTGGAGCCACAGCGCCAGCCGGGCCTCAGGGAACCGCCGGCGCACGCGCGGGAGCACCTTCTCGCGTTCCAGCACGACGACCGCGTCCGCGCCCGGGAGGTGCCGCCAGCTCCCGCCGTAGTCGAACGGGACGTACGCCACGCCGCCCGGCGACCGCCGCGGCCACACCCGGCCGGCCTGCGCTACGGTCACCCGGTGGCCGCGCTGGGCGAGCGCGTCCGTGAGCCGGACCACGTCCGTCTCGCGAGCGTCGAGCGGACGGTCGTAGAGGGACCGGCTCCGATACGGGCGGGAGCAGGCCGGGTCGAGGACGAGGAGTCGGGACATGGGCGGCGGGGGCGTCATGGAAGGTGGGGCCCCGCAGGCGTCGCCGAAATCGGGTGCCCCCCCGGCGCGAGGTGCGGGTTTCCCGGTGCGCGGTCCGGAATGACCCGACCTCTCCGCGAGCGTCTCTACCACCACCGCCCTCGGCAGACTCCACAGCAGATCCCCCGTCCCCCACCACCTCGGTGTGGTCGCCCCGACGGGCCCCGCCCACCGCCATCTCGGGCCCGCAGAACGACAGACCGCGTTCGCCCGCGCCACCGGCGCTTCGGCGGCGAGGTCAGCCAGCGCGCTGGCGTCGTGGGGTCTGGCGGTCCAGAGCACCTTCGGTCGGGGTCGCCGTGGGCGAGAGGCAAGCGCCAAGCAAGAGATCGGTCCCTTTGCCGCGGCGCCCCCGCCTCCCACCAAAGCCCCGGGGCCTACCGGATCTCCGTGTCAGTGGAAGGGCAGGACGAGCGGCGACGTCTTGTTGGCCACCAGGACCGCGTTGAGGTCGTGCAGGATCGTCACCGTCTTGGCGTCCGCGTCGAGCGTGAAGGCGTCCATCTCCGTGGTCGGCAGGAAGGCCGGGATGACGGGCTGCGTGGCCGGGTCGCCGTCGGCGATGTTCGCGTTGACCAGGATCTCGTCGAGCGGGACGGCCCACTTGATCCCGAGGTCTATCATCCGGCGCCCCTCGGCGAGGAAGATCTCCTGGCGGAGCAGGTACAGCAGCGCCAGCGCGTCGTCGACGGTGCCCACCGCGGCGACGTCCCCAGCCCCGACGGTCGTGCCCGAGATGACGGGGACGGCCACCACGTCGCTCCGCGAGCGCACCAGGCCGGCCCGCTGCGGGGCGCCCGGCGCCGACGCCACGGTCCACTCCGAGCCGTTCGGGCGCGCGCTGCCGCCCCGGTTCTGGCGCGGGTCGTCGGCGTCGCGGAGCGGCGTCGTCTTGCGGCTCGCGACGACCCCGAGGAGGTCGGTCATCGTCTGCCGGGCACCGGCCAGGTCGGCGTCGGCGAGCTGCGCCTCGGCCAGGATCAGGAAGGCCTCCTCGCCCTTGAGGTAGGCGATGTCGGCGTACTGGTCGTCGACCGCGTTCGGCTCGGCGCTGTTGAAGAACTTCGGATCCAGCACGTCGAGGCGCGGCAAGGGCTGGAGGTCGTTCTGCGGCCGCCCGAAGATGGCGAGCTGCACGTCGTTCTCGGGGTTGTTGATAAAGTCGTAGGTCGCGAACCGCAGGAAGTCGGGGTCGGCGGCGATCACGGCCTGGGCCGCCGCGCGGGCCGCGCCGGCGTCGCCGAGGTTGCGGTGCGTGCGGGCGAGCGCGAGCTGGTAGCCGACCCGCCGCTGGGGACTGGTCGAGAGCGCGAGCGCGAGGTCGAACGAGGCGACCGCCCGGGCGAACTGGTCGGCGGACGGGAGCGGCACGCCGCCCGAGTCGGCCGGCGCGAGGTGCCAGATCTCCCCGAGGTAGAGGTGGGCGATCCCGTTGAAGAAGTGGAGCTCGGCGAGCTGGTCGTCCGTCGTCGTCTCGTCGGCGACGGCGACGCGGCGGAGCCCGAACTCGGCCGTCGAGCGCAGGTCGTGGAGCTCGCGCATCGGGTTCTCGAGGTCGTCGTCGGCCGGGTCGATCGTCAGCCCGTCCATGAACTGGTTGAAGAAGGTCGACGTGTTGACGTAGTTGTCGGAGGCGATCTCGGCCGTGGCGATGTAGGAGCTCTCGAGGTCGTTGTTGCGGTTGTTGAGCGCCAGCGACATCTGGCGCTCCATGCCCCGCAGCCACGAGGTCATCGGGTCGGGGAAGTTGAGGAAGTCGTCCTCGGTGACGTTCGGGTTCTCGACGCCCGTCGGGTCGACCAGGTCGCACCCCGGCGTGGCCGAGAGGGCGAGGGCGACAACGGTGGCGGCGAGGGCGGAGCGGAGCAGGACACGCATGGGATCGGGGGACGGGGGTACAGGGGGCGGCCCCGAGGCGGCGAGCCTCAGAACCCGGCCTTGAGGTTGAACAGGAATTGGCGGGGCGGCGACTCGGTGCCGAACCCGAAGACGCCCAGGTTGACGCCGTTCTGGACGCCACCCGTCCCGCTCTGCCCGTTGTCGCCGGTCACCTCGGGGTCGAACGACGAGGCCACCACGTTGAACGGGTTCACCGCGCGCACGCCGACCGACAGCGACCGCACGACGGGGTTGCGGAACCACTGGGGCGGCACGTCATAGCCGAGCGAGATCAGGCGGACTTTGAGGAAGTCGGTGTCCTCGACCCAGACGCCGGCCAGGTCGAAGAACGAGCCCTGGCTGAGCGCCGGGATGCTGCCGTCGGGCGCCGTCGGGAAACGGTCCTCGTCCTGGACGCCGCCGAAAAAGCGGAGCACGTCGTCGACGGCGATGCCCTGGGCGCCGAGCTGGTAGTCGGCCGAGACGAGCAGGTCGACGCGCCCGAACAGCCGGGCGTTGAGGCCGATCGTCCCGAACAGGTCCGGGAGCGGGCTGCCCAGGACCGCGTCGCGCTCGACGTCGACGAGGTTGCCCTCGGCGTCGAACGTCGGGCGGTCGCCGCGGAGGTAGCCGACCGGCTGGCCCTCCTCGATCCACTGGCCCAGGAAGGTGAACCCGCCGACCGAGAACGGGGCCGTCCCGCCGTTGTCGACCACCTCGTTGCTCAGCGTGTTGAGCGAGGCGTTGAGCCGGAGCGAGGCGTCGCGCCCGTCGAGCACGAAGGCCTGGGCGGCGAGCTCCCAGCCCGTGTTCAGGATCTCGCCCACGTTGAAGAGCTGGGCGCCGCGCCCCGAGGTCGGCACGAACGGGACCGTAAAGAGGGCGTCCTCCGTCCGGGCGTTGAAGTAGGTGACCTCGAGGCCCAGGCGGCCGCCGCTGAGGGCGAGGTCCGCGCCGGCCTCGATCGTCCGCACGCGCTCGGGCCGCAGGTCGGGGTTGCCGAACTGGCCGTAGGTGTAGGCGATCTCGCCCAGGAACGGCGTGGCCGTGACCAAGCGGTCGTTGGCGAACGGGGTCGGGAATTTGCCGGCGAAGCCGAGGTTGGCGCGGAGCTTCACGTAGGGCGCGACCGTCCGGAGGATCGGGCTGCCCTCCCAGAACGGCTCGGACGAGAGCACGTAGCCGAGGCCGACCTTGGGGTAGCCCACGACGCCGATCTCGTCGCCGAACGCCGAGTTGGCGTCGGCCCGGAAGCCGCCCTCGACGAAGTAGCGGTTGCGGTAGCCGATGTTCTCCTGGACGTAGACGCCGTAGTTGGCGACGACCAGGTTGAAGTCGATCGCCGTCTGGTCGGCGGCGTTGTTGAGCGACGTCGAGCCCTCGGCGATGTTCGTCGCCGTCAGCGCGTCCTGGCGGTCGTCGTCGCGGAAGACCTGGCCGCCGACCGTGCTCACGAACGAGAAGTCGCCGATGTCGCCCTGGTGCTGGCCCGTCGCCTCGAGCGTCAGCCCGAGGAAGCGGCGCTGCGAGCGGATGAGCGTGCTGGAGGTGGGCGGGAGGCCGGCGGCGGTCAGGAACGCCGGGCCCTGGACCTCCTCCTCGGTGCTCGCCCGGTAGTCGAGGCCGATGACGCCCTTGAACGCCAGGCCGTGGCCGGGCGTGAGGTCGAGCTGCTGGGAGGTCTGGAAGCGCCGCGTGTCGCCCGTGTAGTCGTAGAGCGAGACGAGCGTCCGGATCGAGTCGCCCAGGACGGCGAGCTGGCCGGCGTCGAGCGTCGTGAGGTCGCCCTCCTGGCCGCCCTCGAGGCTCCCGAAGGTGGCGAGCCCGTTGTTGGCGTTCACGTCGCGCTCGAAGCCCAGCGCCGTGAACCCGAAGCTGCCCGCGTACTGGAGCGCGTTCGAGACGCGGCCGCCGACGGTCGTCCGCAGGCCGTACTGCTCCTGGCGGTTGCCCTCGCGGAACCCGTCGTCGCCGTAGAGCGACCCGGCGAAGCTGTAGGTCAGCCCGGCGACGCCGCCGTTCCCGCTCAGGCGGTGCTGCTGGCTCAGGCCGGCGCGGTAGAGCAGGTCGGCCGTCTGGTCGTACTTCAGGAAGTCCCGGGTGCCGACGATGGAGCCGGCCTGGCCCTCGTACGTCAGCGTCGTCTGGCCCGAAACCCCGCGCTTGGTAAAGATCTGGATCACGCCGTTCGCCGCGTCGGACCCGTAGAGCGTCGTCGCGGCGCCGCCCTTGATGAACTCGATCCGCTCGACGTTCTCGATCGGGATGTCGGGGATCGCGCTCGACTGCGCGCCGCCGGTGTCGATGCCGAGCGCGGCGGCCGTGTTGAGGTTGTCGACGCGGACGCCGTCGACGTAGATGACGGGCGTCGTCGACGAGAACGCCGAGATCGGCCCGCGCGAGCGGATCAGCGAGGCCGTGCCCGGCTGGCCGGACGAGAACCGGACCTGGGCGCCCGGGAGCTGGGCCTGGAGCAGCTCGTCGAGCCGCGTCGCCGGCATCGCCTCGATCTGGCGGGGCGTGATGACCTCGACGGTCGTCGAGAGCCGGCGCGTCTGGACGGCCGCGCCCTGGCCCGTCACCACGACCTCGTCGAGGCCGAGGCGGTCCTCGGCCATCGAGACCGTCACGACGGACACGTCGCCGTCGCGGACGGTCACGGGGACCGTCGTGCGGCTGTACCCGAGGAAGGTGGCGACCAGCGTGTAGGTCCCCGCGGGGACCTCGGTGATCTCGAACTGGCCGTCGAGGTCCGAGGCCGCGCCCCGGCCCAGCTCTTGGACGAGCAGGCTCGCGGCGGGGACGGTCTCGCCGCTGGCGGCGTCGAGGACGGTGCCCCGAATGGTGCCCTGGGCGGCGACGGCGCCGGCGAGCACGAGGACGAGGAGGGCAGAGAAGACGTGGCGCATGAGAGGGTCCGGAAGGGGGATTCCCCTCAGCCTAGGGTGCGTCGCGGCCATCTCTAGCGAGATTGTTGCTCGCCGCGCGCCGGTGTCGCGAGTGGCCGGCGTGCCGATGCGAGTCGCACGGCGAGAGGGCACTAGGCCCGCCATGCCGGCGCGCGCCCCGCCTCGCGGGCGTGCCCTGCCCGCCGCGCCGGGCCCGGCGCCGAGGGTTCGCAACGACGGCCCGCCCCTTGGCAACACCCCGCTGCAGCTGGCAACACGGCGCGTACCTCACGGGCCGTCCGTCCGTGAAGGGAGCATGATGTCCTCCCGGTCCGACCCATGACACGTCCCCTCCGCCTCGCGGCAGTCCTCGTCGCCCTCGCCAGCCTCCACGCCCGCCCCGCCCACGCCACCCCCCCCGATCTGCTGGCCCCGGACACGGAGACGCTGATCCAGATGCCGACCGGGTTCGCGGCCCTCGCCGTCGAGCAAGAGGCGGGTGTCGACATCGCTCCGGCCGCCCGCGCCCTGCAGCGCGTCCTCGACGCCGTCGACCCCCCGCCGCCCTCGGCGGCGCCGCGCGACGTGCTCGGCGCCGTCGCCGAGGCGGTGTCGCTCGCCTGCCCCGAGCTCTCGACCGACCTGGGGAGCGGGCTCATCAGCGCGGCCCTGGCCCGAGGGCGGTGCGACTGCGACGTGCTCGTCACGGCGTACCTCACGGTCGCCGACGTGTTCGGGTGGCCCCTCTCCGCGGTGTTCATGCCCAGCCACGCGATGGTGCTCTGGGACGACGGCCGCCAGCGCGTCTTCTGGGAGACGACCGTCCCCGAAGAGCGGCCCGAGTGGCTGGTCGCGTCGCTGGTGGCCGGGCGGGGCGCGCAGGCCGCCCTCCACCCCCAGACCCGGCGCGAGATGGTGGGGTACTTCGTCCAGCTCCGCGCCTCCCACTTTGTCGACCAGGGCGAGATGGCCCGCGGGATCGCCGACTACGACCGGGCGGCCGCGCTCACCCCGACGCTGGGGCTCACGTTCTCGAACCGAGGCCGCGCGCACCTACTGACCGGAGACTTCCGGGCCGCGCTGGCGGACTTCGACCGGGCCCTCGCCCTCGACCCGGCGTTCTCCGACGCGCTGTACGGGCGGGGCCTGGCCCAGATCGCGCTCGGCCGGCCGGCCGACGCCCTGGCCTCGCTCGCGGCGGTGACCGCGCTGGAGGGCGTCGTCGCGGACGTGCTGCACGCGGAGGGGCTCGCGTACCAGGCCCTCGGGCAGGACGCCGTCGCGCTGGAGCGGTTCGACGCCTCGCTCCGGGCGGCCCCCAACGTTCTGGTGTACGAGGCGCGCGGGGCGCTCCACGAGCAGGCCGGCAACCTCGGAGCCGCCCGGGACGACTACGCCGCGTGCCTCCGGCTGGCGACCGGGCCCGAGCACGAGGCGCTCGCTCGCGAGGTGCGCCAGCGCCTCGCCCGGCTCACGACCGAGGCGCCGGCGACCCGGTCGTGAGCCGTTGCTCGCCCCGCGACTGCCTATCGCTCAGCCCAGCGTCGCGCTGATCCGCTCGCGGTAGCTCCGGCTCATCTTCAGCTGCGTCCCGTCCTTCAGCAGCACGACGGCCCCTCCGTTGAGGTGCGGGACGATCCGGCGCACCCGGGTGACGTTGATGATCGTCGACCGGTGGATGCGGACGAAGTGGCCCGGGTCCAGGTGCTCCTCGACGTGGCGGAGCGTCTCGCGCAAGAGGTGGCGGGTCCCGTTGCAGTGGAGGCTGACGTAGACGCCGCTGGCCTCGACCCAGTCGACCTCGTCGGGGTCGAGGAACACCAGCTGGCTCCCCGAGCGGACCACCAGCGGATGCCCATTGGTCGGGGCGGGCGGGGTGGGGTCGCTCCCGTCCAGCAGCGCCAGCAGCTCGTCGCGGTGCCGGCGGACCTCGAGGTGCTGCACCCGCTCGCGCGCGCGGTGGACGGCGGTCAGCAGGCGGTCCGGGGAGGCTGGCGCCTCCAGGCAGTCCACGGCGCCGGCGCCGAAGGCCCACAGCCCGTCGCCGGTGCCGGCCCCCGTGACCACGACGGCTGGCGGCACGTCCGCGCCGATGCGGTCGAGCGCGGCGCGCGCGCCGTCCGGTGGCACGTCGACGTCGAGGACGAGGAGCTGGACCGGCCGCGTGGCCAGGGCCCGCACCGTGGCCAGGGTGCTCGCGCAGACGTCGACGACCGCGACGTCGGGGAGGTGGTGGAGGCAGTCCGCGATCTGCGTCCGAGATGCCGGGTCGCCCCCGGCGACGAGGGTGTAGAGAGGGTCCATGGGCCTGGACGGGGACGAGACAAGGCCACGTGTTGTTATTTTAACAGTGGACAGAGATCCCCCAACGGATCCGGGCGCCGGGTGTTACAGGGGGGAGGCAATGTGCCCTGACCGTCCCGGCGCGGCGCGGCTCACGCAGCCGGCAGCCGCCCGCTCACCCTGACCGGTCGTAGCCGCGCAAGACCTCCCAGCGGAAGAGGCCCGAGCCGTGGCCGTCGCCCCACACGATCTGGAGCGCGTAGTGGCCCGCGGGGCGCAACTCCTCGATCTCGTACGTCATCAGCGACGGGAGCTCGAACACGACCGGGTCGACCGGCTCGGCCATCTGGCCGTGCCCGCCCCGGCACTCGGCGCACGGGCACGCCCGGCGCAGGCCCTCGTACGAGTAGGTCGAGACGTGGCCGTCGGCCCACCCGACGGTGAGCTGCTGGGCCTCGGCGTCGGCTTCGAGGCGGACGGGCTGGGCGGTCATGGGTACGCGGTACGAGGTACGGGGTACAGATCGACGGGGCAAGACGCGGCTCGTACCCGGTACCAAGTACCCTGTACCGAACTCACAGAAACAGGTCCGGCATGAACTCGGTCGCGCCCGGCGTGACGGCGTAGCCTGACAAGTCGGTCACGCCGATCTCGGCCAGCACCTCGTCGTCGATGTAGAAATTCCCCGTCTCGGTCGAGGGCTTCGTCAGGACGGCGTGCGCGGCGTCGGCCATGATCTCGGGCGTCCGGCTCATGTCGATCATCGCCTGCCCGCCGAGCGCGTAGCGGACGGCCGCCGTGGCGATCGTGGTGCGCGGCCACAGCGCGTTCGCGGCGATGCCGTACGCCTTGAACTCTTCGCCCCAGCCCAGAATGCACATCGACATGCCGTACTTCGAGATCGTGTAGGCGACGTGGCCCTCGAACCAGCGCGGGTCGAGGTTGAGCGGCGGGCTGAGCGCCAGCACGTGCGGGTTGCGGCCGGCCTTGGCGCTGTCCTTGAGGTGCGGAAGCGCTGCTTGCGTGACGCAGTACGTCGCCCGGGCGTTGACCTGCTGCATGAGGTCGTACCGCTTCATCGGCGTGTTCTCGGTGTCGGCGAGGTGGATGGCCGACGCGTTGTTGATCACGATGTCGATGCCGCCAAAGCGGTCGGCCGTCTCGGCGATCGCCTCGGCGACGCGGTCCTCGTCGCGGGCGTCGACCTGGAGCGCGAGCGCCTGCCCGCCGGCCTCCTCGATCTCGGCGGCGACCGAGTGGATGGTGCCGGGCAGCTTGGGGTGCGGCTCGGCCGTCTTGGACGCGATGGTGACGTTCGCGCCGTCGCGCGCGGCGCGGATCGCGATCGCCCGGCCGATGCCGCGGCTGCCGCCGGTGAGGAAGATCGTCTTGCCTGCGAGGGTCGCCATCGGGAGTGCGGGGAGGGGGCGCAGGGTACCCGGCACGCGTGGCGGGGTTCGGAGCCGTCGGGCGCACGCCTCGGAAACGACGCCGTACCCCTCGGACGACGCGCTGCGAGCCTCGGATAGAGCGCTGCATGCCTCGGACGACGCGCTGCGTGCCTCGGAAATGGCTCTGCGTGGCTTGGAAATCCCATTGCAGGCCTGGGGCGTGCCCTGCGTGACTGGGAAATGTCTCTGCGTGGCTTGGAAACCACTACGCAAGCCTGGGAAGTGGCAGGCAGGCCATGCGTTGGCTGAAACACATCGTGTCGTCATCCCGAGCTTGTCGAGGGATCTCTAGCGCGCACCCCGCTGCTCGTCAGAGATCCCTCGACAAGCTCGGGCTGACGCTGTAGTGAGCTTCTCGCCAACGTGGGCAGGCCCCGCTCGTCTCCCGCCTGCTTGCGCTACCCCGCCGCGAGCGCCGCCAGCAGGGCATCGGCGTCGGTCTCGTCGTTGTAGACGTGCGGCGAGACGCGGAGCGCGGCGCCGCGCACCGACACCGACACGTGGCGCGCCGCGAGCGACTGGCGGACCGCGTCGAGGTCGGTCCCGGCCGGGGGCGCGAGTCCGAACAGGTGACCGGCACGATGGCTGGCGGCCTCGGCGCGGTACCCGACCTCGGCGGCGCCCGCCACGATCCGGTCCGCCAGCATCCGGCACCGCGCCTGGATCGCGGGCACGCCCCAGGCCAGGATCTGCTCCAGCCCGGCCGCCAGCATCGGGAGCAGGATCGGGCTCGACCGCTCGCCGACGTCGAAGCGGGCGGCGCCCGGCGCGTAGGCGTCTTGGTAGTCCGTCAGGCCGGCGAACTGGTCGCTGCCCGCGCGGCCGATCCAGTTTTCCTCGAGCGGGCGGCCATTCAAAAAGCGCTCGCCGAGCCAGAGGCAGCCCGAGGTGTACGGCCCCAGCAGCCACTTGTAGCCCGCGCACGCCAGCGCGTCCGGCCGGACCTCCCGGACCGAGAACGGGAGCGCGCCGACCGACTGCGTCCCGTCGACGACGAGCGCCGCGCCGACCTCGCGGCACCGCGCGCCGACAGCGACGAGGTCGAACACGGTCCCATCCGCCCAGTGGACCTGGGGGACGGCGACGAGCGCGGTCTCGGGCCCGATGGCGTCGAGCAGCCGGGCGTTCCACTCGGCCCCGCGGCCGGGCGTGCCGAGCGGGCCCGAGGGGCCGACCGTCACGACCGTCGCGTCGGCGGCGTCGGCGAGCCGGCGCCAGGGGTAGACGTGGCTCGGGAACTGCTCGGCCAGCACGACGACCGTCTGCCCGGCCTCGACGGCGAGGTTCTGCGCGAGCGTCGCCATCGCGTACGAGGCCGCCGGGACCAGAGCGACGTGCGCGGGGTCGCCGTCGATGAGGTCGGCAAACCGCTGGCGGACGCGGTCGGCGGGCTCGAAAAAGTCGGCCGGCTGGATCGTCGACGGGTCGTTCTTGACCCGGACGCCGGCGATCCCGGCCGCCTCCCCGGCTTTGAGGAGCGGGCTCTGGTACGCACCGTTGAGGTAGTGGAGGCCGTCGGGGAGTGAGAACAGCGAGCGCTGGGACGGGAGCACGGGCGGGGGTGGTGGGTGGAGGCGGGAGGATAGATCGCCCGGGTCGTCGGTGCTCGCGACGGCGTCCGAGCAGGGCGCGCCCGGACGGGCGGCAGACCCGCTGGGGCCGACGGGCTTGCTGGCGGCGGCCCCCTCACCCTGTCCCTCTCCCTCAGGGAGAGGGGACGTCGTAGGGGGGCGGTGGTCGGCGTGATGAACTGTCTCGGTATCCGAAGGCGGAATAAGAGCCGCAAGCAGATACGGACCCAGACCGAGTCCCCTCTCCCCTTGGGAGAGGGACCCGGTGAGGGGTCGTACCTGCTTGCGCCAGCCTCCGCCGTGTCCCCTCTCTATCCTCCCCGCCCACCCCCGACCGCCCTTGTCGTCCCCGCATTCCGCCGCGCTCGCCCGCGCCGCCCGCCAGCCGCGCCGCCGTGCCGCATCCGACGCCGGCCGATGACGCTCCCGGCGGTCCTCCGCACCCCGCGCCGCCGGTCCGCCGCCGCGCCGTTCTGGGCGAACGGCGTGCTCTACGGGACGTGGGCCTCGCGCATCCCCGAGATCCAGGCACAGACCGGTCTCGGCGAGGGCGCGCTGGGGCTGGCGCTGCTGGGGCTGGCGGCCGGGCTCGTGGTGTCGGCCTCGGCGGCGGGGCCGCTGGTGGCGCGCCTCGGGGCGCACCGCGTGACGCTGTGGGCGCTGGCCGTCTTCGCGGCGGGCGTCGTGGGGCCCGGCCTGGCGACCGGGTTCGGGTCGCTGGCGCTCGCGCTCGTCGGCGTCGGGCTCGCGAGCGGGCTCTTGGACGTGGCGATGAACGCGTGGGCCGCCGAGGTCGAGGCAGCCGACGGCGCGTCGATCCTGGGCGCGTGCCACGGGCTGTTCAGCCTGGGTGGGATGGTCGGCGCGGGGATCGGGGCGCTGGCGGCGGCGGCGAGCGTGCCGCTCGGGCTCCACTTTGGCGCCAGCGGACTCGTCTTCGCCGGCGCCACGCTCGTGCAGGGCTGGCGCGCGTGGGCGCCGAGGTCGGAGGCGCCGGTGCACGACGGCCCGGCCGTGGCGTGGCCGACGGGCCCGGTCGCCGGTCTCGCGGCACTCGCGGTCTGCGGGCTGGTCGTCGAGGGCGCCGTGGCCGACTGGGGCGCCGTGTTCATGCGCGAGGTGCTCGCGGCGTCGCCCGCCGTCGCCGCGCTCGGGTTCGCCGCGTTCTCGGCGTGCATGGCCGGCACCCGCTTTGGCGCCGACGCCTTGACCGACCGCTGGGGCGACGCGTCCGTCGTCCGCGCCGGAGCGGCGGTGGGCGCGGTCGGGCTGGCGACGGTCGTGCTGGCGCCAGCGGTGTGGATCGCCGTCGTCGGGTTCGGGCTCGTCGGGCTGGGGATGGCGGCCGTCGTGCCCGCCCTGTTTCGCGCCGCGTCGCGCGCCCCGTTGCCGCCGGGCGTTGGGATCGCGGCGGTCGCGAGCGCGGGCTACCTCGGGTTTCTGGCGGGGCCGCCCGTCCTCGGGTTCGTCGCCGAGGCGGCCGGGCTCCGCGTGTCGTTCGGACTGCTGGTGGCGCTGGCGGCGGCTGTCGCGCTCGGCTCACGCGCAGCGTTCCGGAAGGTGAGAGAGACGGAGGGATAGAGGGACGAGGGCATGGGCGGACGCCCGCTCTGCGCATCTCGGCCTCTAGGCCTCGTCCCTCACGGCAACGTCACCGACACGCCCGCCGCGAGGTGCCGGCCGGGCGCGGGCTCCACGAACCGCCCGCCGAAGGCGTTGACCACGACCGAGCCCGCATACGCCGTGCCGCCGACGTTGCGGACCGTCACGAACGGCGTCGCGCGTGCGGACCCGACCGGCACGCCGACGAGCGCCAGCCGGAGGTGGACGACGGCGTAGGCGTCGGTCTCCAACCGGTTCGCGCTATCGGCGGCGTACGCCGCTGCCGCCTCGCCGTCGATCCCGACCGCGACCGCGAGCGGGCCCGAGGCCGTCCACGTCGCCGTCCACGTCGCGAGCCGGGGCGGGAAGCCGGGGACGCGGTTGCCCTCGGGCGTGGGGCTGTCGGCGGGGCCGGACAGGAACTCTCCGCTCGCAGCGGTGAGCGCGACGGCGCCATCGAGGCGCCCGGGGCCCAGGCGGATCCGGTCGGCGCTCAGCGCCAGTTCGACGCCTCGATGCCGGGCGCGACCCTCGTTGCGGAAAAACGTCACGTCGTCGATCTCGACCGGCAGCAAGAGGTCGCGGGCGACGGCCGCGAAGGCGGCGGCGTCGAGCCCGACGCGGCCCCCGGCGAGCGGACGACTGGCGCGGACGCCGACCTCGCCGCCCCACGTCCGCTCCGGCGCGAGGTCCGGGTTGAAGCCTGAGGCGCCGTCGGCGCGGTTGCCGAGCTCGGTCGTCGTCGGCGCGTCGAGGGCGCCTGCGGCGTTCGCGTAGAGCGTGGCGCCGTGTGTGCGGTACGCGAGCCCGACGGAGGGGCTGGCGGCGCTCAGCCGGATCGTCTCGGCGGCCTCGCCGGCCGGGTCGGCGCGGTACGCCAGCAGGTCGACGCGGCCGCCGAGCGTGGCCGTCAGCGCGGGCGTCAGCGGGACGGTGAGCTGGCCAAAAGCGGCGTTCGCCAGCACGGTCTCGACCTGGTCGGTGAGGACGGCCGTCCCCGGCTGGCCGCCGTCGTTGGCGCGCTCCAGGCGGTCGTCGCGCTGGGCCTCCTGCTCGATGCCGACGGCCCACCCGAGGGCACCCGGCGGCGCCTTCTCGATCACCGCCCGCAGGCTGCCGGAGAGCCGGTCGAGCGTGATGTAACGCGGGACGATGGGGTTGTCGAGCGTCCGCCCTGCCGCGTTCGCCGTGATCCGGACGCGGGCGTCGCCGAACGCGGGGCGGCTGTACGAGGCCGCGAGGTGCCCTTGCGCGAGCCGCTTGCGGGCGTCCTGCGAGATCGATACGTCGCGGACCTGGCGCGGGTCGGCGTCGGCCTGCTCGGCCGTGATCCCGCCCGGCGACTCGGCGCGCGGCACGAACGCCCCCAGCCCCACGAGCCCAAGTGTCTGCCCGTCCCCGAGGTCGACGGTCGCCGTCGCCCCGCCCCGGTACGCCTCGTTCGACGCCTGCTCGCGGAAGCCGCGCTGCGCCAGCGCCGAGCCCCACGCCAAGACGCGCGCCCGGTCGCCGGCGTCGGGCCGGACGGCGATCTCGCCCTTGGCCAGCCCGTACGCCCCGCCGAGCGCCCGCGCCTGCACGCGCGGGCCGGACGGCGCCGTCGACACCGCGAGCACGCCCGCCGAGCCGCTGCCCCAGAACGTCGACGCCGGGCCGCGCAGGACCTCGACGCGGTCGACGAGCGCCGGCTCGATCACGTTGAGCTGGCCCTGCCCGTCGGCGAGCGTGAGCGGGACGCCGTCGAGCAACACGTGCGTCCCGCGGACGCCGAATGCCGCCCGCCAGCCGAGCCCGCGGACGAGCACGCGCTCGCCGGTCGAGGGGTTGCCGCGGTCCGAGATCCACAGCCCGGGGAGCCCGCGCCCGACGGCGTCGAGCGCCGCGCCGGGGTCGGTCGCCCGTTCCACGGCGCCCCGCTGGCGGACCGCGAGCGCGAACGGCGCGCGGTCGGGCGCGAGCGAAAAGGGCGCCGCCGTCACCTCGACGGCGTCGAGGCGCACCTCGGTCGTGTCGGGGGCGGGCTGAGCGGAGGCGGCCGCCCCGAACAGGGCGGCGAGAACGAGGCGACGCATGACGAGTCGGAGGGAGAGCGGAACGGACCCGTCGGGGCCGCTAGTTGGGAATCGGGGCAAGCCGCCAGACGGCGCCGTCGGCCTCGTCGACGAGCACGTAGACCGCGCCGTCGGGGCCCTGCTCCACGTCGCGGATGCGCTCGCCGAGCTCGATGGTCTCCTCGTGCGTGACCGCGCCGCCGTCGATCTCGAGGCGGACGACGCCCTCGCGGCCCAGGCTCCCGAGCATCAGGCTGCCGGTCCACTCGGGAATCGCGTCGGCGGTGTAGAAGAGCATCCCGGACGGCGAGATGACCGGCGACCAGTCGCGGACCGCAGCCGTCAGGTCGGGCCGCGTCGAGGGGTCGGGGATGGGCGTGCGGTTGTAGTTCTCGCCCGAGCTCACGAGCGGCCAGCCGTAGTTGGCGCCGCGCTCGATGCGGTTGAGCTCGTCGCCACCGCGCGGGCCGAACTCGGCCTCCCAGATCTCGCCCGTCGCCGGGTCGACGCCCAGGCTCTGCGCGTTGCGGTGGCCGTAGCTCCAGATCTCGGGCCGGGCGCCGGCCTGCCCCACGAACGGGTTGTCGTCCGGCACGGCGCCGTCCGGGGTGAGCCGGACGATCACGCCGACGGTGTCGCCGAGGTCCTGGGCGGGGTCCTTCTGGCCGCGGTCGCCGGTCGAGACGAGGAGCATCCCGTCGGGCGCGAACGCGATGCGCGAGCCAAAGTGGCGGTTCGTCCCATGAGACGGCGCCTGCGCCCAGATCTCCTCGAACCCGACGAGCGCGCCGTCCGCCAGCCGCCCCCGCCCGACGGCCGTGGCCGAGCCGCCCGGCCCGGGCTTGGAATAGGTGAGGTAGACGAGCCCGCTCTCGCCAAAGTCGGGGGAGAGCGCCACGTCGAGGAGCCCGCCCTGGCCGCCGGCGGCGACCTCGGGCGTGCCCGGCACGACGCGCGTCGCGCCGTTGGCGACGAGGTGGAGCCGCCCGGCCCGCTCGGTCACGAGCGCCCGGCCGTCGGGGAGGAACGCGATCCCCCAGGGGTGGTCGAGCCCCGTGACGACGGGGTAGACGCCCAGCGTCCCGGCCTCGGTCTCGACCGTGGCGACCGGCTCGGCCGTTGCCGACGACGCGGCGACCGGGTCGGCGGGCTGGGCGCACGCGCTGACGGCGACGAGCAGGGACAGGACGGCGAGGGCGCGGGGCATGGGACCGGAGGTGGACGGGTACCGAGACCCCGGGGCTCGCGGCGCTGTTCCAGGCCGGCCCGGACAGCGTGGGCCGTGCCGCTTACTCCGGCATCGAGGTCTCGATCGGGCGGAGCACCAGGACCCGGCCCTGCGGGTTGGCCTCGTCGGTCAGCACGTAGACCAAGCCGTCGGGCCCCTGCTCCACCTCGCGGATCCGCGTCCCGATCGGGAAGATCTCCTGCGAGGTGATCGCCCCGTCGGCGACGGTGACGCGGACGACGCCGCGGTAGACCAGGCTGCCGATCAGGAAGCTGCCCTGCCAGCCGGGGACCGCGCGGCCGGTGTAGTGGATCATGCCGGACGGCGCGATCGTCGGCGTCCAATAGTCGACGGCGTCCATCAGGTCGGGCCGCGTGGTCGGGTCGGGGATGAGCTCGCCGTCGTAGTCCATGCCCCAGCTCACGACGGGCCAGCCGTAGTTGGCGCCGCGCTCGACGCGGTTGAACTCGTCGCCGCCGAGCGGGCCCATCTCGGCGACGTAGAGCGCGCCGGTAGTCTTGTCGAAGGCGAGCGCCTCGATGTTGCGGTGGCCGTAGCTCCAGATCTCGTCCTCCGCGGTCGGGTCGTCCACGAACGGGTTGTCGGCGGGGATGGACCCGTCGCTGTGGAGCCGGACGATGGTGCCGAGGTGGTTCGAGTTGTCCTGCGCGGGGTCGAACTGGAACCGCTCGCCGGTCGCGAGCAGGAGGTGCCGGTCGTCCTCGAACGCGATGCGGCTGCCGAAGTGCGCGCCGCTCGTGAGGTAGGGCGTCGAGGTAAAGAGCGGCTCGAACCCCTCGATCCGGTCGCCGACCAGGCGGCCACGACCGAGAGCCGAGGCGGCACCCTCGCCATTCGGGTTGGGCCGGGCGTACGAGAGGTAGACATAGCCGTTGGCGCTAAAGTCCGGGTCGAGCGCGACGTCGAGCAGGCCGCCCTGGCCCTGGGCCCAGACCTCGGGGACGCCCTCGACCGGAGCCGAGACGCCGCCGCCCATCGTCACGATGCGCAGGGTGCCGGACCGCTCGGTGACGAGCATCCGGCCGTCGGGCAGGAACGTCATGCCCCACGGGCGGTCCAGCCCGTCGGCGACAGGGTAGACGCCGACGGGGCCACCGGCGGCGGACAGGAACGAACCGACCTGGCCGGGCGGCGGCTGGGCGGCGGCGGGGAGCGCGAGCGCCAGCGCGAGGACGACGAGGAGGGAGAGGAATCGCATGGGTCGGAGAGGAGACGGACTCCCCCCACGGCCCGCCGCCCCACCCCGTTCCGCCCACCCCCCAGCGTCAGGCGGCCCCTGTCCCCTCGGTGTCCTGGACGAAGGCCGCGACGTGCCCCGCGATCTCGGGCCCGCTGGCGTCCTGCAGAAAGTGCCCGCCCCGAACCGTGACGGCGGGACCCGCAGTCGGGATCAAGCGCTCGAAAAACGACGCCGCGCCGCCCAGGATGGGGTCCGACGGCGACCAGACCAGGAGCGCGGGCTTGCGCCACTCCGCGAGCGCGGCGCGCGTCCGGGCCATCGCCTCGGCGACCGGGCCGCCGGGGCTGGTGGGGACGAGAAGGGGCCACGCGGCGGCGCCGGCCTTGAACTCCGCCGACGGGAACGGCGCCTCGTATCCGGGCACGGCGCTGGCGCGATCCGCGGGGAGCGCCAGCTTCATCAGCCGGCCCACAGGGAGACGGCGGCCGAGGAGGCGCGCCGCCAGCTTCCAGACGCGGAACGCGGGGCTCGTCCGGCCGCCGGTCGGCAGGAACGTGTTCATGACGACGAGCCGGCCGACGCGGTCGGGGACGTCGAGCGCGCCGACGCTCAGCCCCATCAGCCCGCCCCAGTCCTGCACGACGAGCGTGACCTCGCGCAAGTCGAGCGCCTCGACGACGCGGAGCAGGGCGGCGCGGTGGAGGGCGTAGCTGTACGCGCCGATCTCGGTCGGCTTGTCGCTGCGGCCGAAGCCGGGGAAGTCGAACGTGACGGCGCGCAGGCCGGCGGCGGTCAGGTCCGGGATCATCGTCCGATAGAGGTACGCCCACGACGGCTCGCCGTGGAGCATGAGCACCGTCGGCGCGTCGCGCGGGCCCTCGTCGACGACGTGCAGGCGGAGCGGGCCGGGGGCGCCGGGCGGGTCGTCGAGCGTGACGTACTGCGGGGCGTACGGCCAGTCGGCGAGGGCGTCGAAGCGGGCGTCGGGGGTGCGGACGACGCCGGGCGGGCGGGCGGGCATGGCAGCGGGGTGGGGCCCCGCTACGCCCGCTCGCGCCCGGCGGTCCCGAGCCGGGTCTGGCGAAGGCACGGACGTACTCGGGGCCGTCGCCGGGTCACCGCACGACGGTGAGCGCGCGGCTGGCCACGAAGCCCGGCGACTCCATGCGGACCATGTAGACCCCCGCAGGGAGCACGCCCGCCTCCACGAGGATCTCGCCCGGACCTGCCGGCCGATCGGCGTCGACGAGGTCGCGGACGCGGCGGCCGAGCGCGTCGTAGACCGCGAGCCGGACGCGACCGGGCGTGGCCGTCGTGAAGGCAACGCGCGACGCGCCGCGCACGGGGTTCGGCGACGGCGCCAGCAACGCGTCGACCGCGACGGGCCCCTCGGCGGCGTCCGTCGCCTGGACCACGTTGGCGCCCACGTAAAGCGTCGCCGCGGTCACGGCGTTGCTCTCGAACGCGAGCGCGCCGGCGTTCCCCCCGATCCGCGCGGCGACAAACTGGACCGTCCCCGCGAGCGAGTCGCCCGGCGCCAGGTCGAACGCGCCCGGGGCGAACGAGAACGGGCCGTCCGGCCGGACGGCCGCGACGTGGAGCGGCGCCGTCCCCACGTTGCGCACCACGACCGCCGCCTCGACGGTCCGCCCGGCGACGACGTCTCCGAGGGCGAGGTAGCCCGGCTCCAGCGCCAGCCGCGCCAGGCGGACGCCGGTGCCGCTCAGGGCGAGCGTGTCCGGCGAGATGTCCGCGTCGCTCCCGATGATCACCCGGCCGGTGACCGCCCCCCCGCCTTCGGGGCGGAACGTGACGCGCAGCGACGCCGCCCCGTACGGGCTGAGCATGGCCGCCGACAGCGACGCTTCGAACGGCCCCTCCGTCCGGACCGTCGAGATCTGGACCGGCCGCGTCGAGGGGTTGTACACGTAGACGTCGGCGATGGACTCGGAGCCGACCTCGGCCTCGCCGAAGGCCAGCTCCCGAGCGCCGTACGAGAGCACCGTCACGTCGGCGTCGGCGGAGACCGGGATGGCGTAGTGACCGCCGAGCCCGTTCGTAGCGAACGTCAGCGTGCCGGTGACGTAGCCGGCGGCGCGCGGCGTGAGCAAGACGCGGCCGGTCACGGTCGCGCCGGGGGCCACCTCGAACGTCGACGGCGAGAACGTCAGCCCGGGCACGTCCGAGGTGACGGCCGAGACGCGGAGCGGGGCGTCGCCGGGGTTGCCGACGACGAGGGCGCGCTCGGCAGGGCCCGTGATGCGGCCAAAGTCGACGGCCCCCGGCGACGTCGCGATCCCCGCCAGAGCGGGGTCGAACACGGCCGACTCCAGGAGCACGAGCCCCTGAGCCCCGGCGTAGGCCAGCCCGCGCGCGCCCCACCGGACGAGCCGCGTCCGCCCGTACTCGTCGGCCGGCGCACCGTTCGGGACGGGGACGGTGCCCAGGCTCGCCAGCGAGGTCGCGTCGAACGCCGCCACCACCACCGCGCCGTTGGTCCCGGCGAGGTAGACCACGCGGTCGAGGTCGGGGGCCGGCCGGACCGCCCACAGGCTCGGATAGGGGTCGCCCGCGATCGCCCCGGTGGCCACCGTGCCCAGCGACCGGCGCCCCTCGGCGTCGACGACCGCCCCGTTCGAGGAGTAGATCCGACCGGCCGAGAACACGATGTCGACGCCATACCCGGAGATGAGCGCGTTCGTGAACGAGTCGTCGACGCTCACCTCGCGGACGCCGCTCGCGTCGACGGAGAGCCGTCGGAATCCGAACTCGGACGTCTCGGTGTTGTAGCCGTAGAGGCGCCCCGGCGTCGCACCGAACTCGATGACGTTGCTCCCGGTGTGGGGCTGGGTGACGTCCGCCCGGCGCACGCCGTTCTCGTAGATCGCGACGCCCTCGTGGCTGGGCGAGTACGCCGGGCTCCGGCGCGAGACGGCGACCACGTCCGGCCGTCCAGGCTGGACCTCCAGGTCGTTCGCGTAGAGCGTCCCCAGCGAGCCCGTGCCGAGATCGAAGCGGGCGACCTCCGTCCACGAGGCCACGTCGATGCGGGCGACGGCGGGGAGGTCGAGGAGCCCTACGTAGAGCGCCGTCCCGTCGTCGGAGAGCGCGAGCCGGAACGGGCGGCCCGGGACCGACAGGGTCGCCGTAACCGCGCCCGAGACGGGGTCGACGGCGACGACAGAGCTGCCCGTGGCGCCGTCGGGGACCGCGGCGTAGAGCCGGCCCGCGGCGGGGTCGGCCACCACATCGAACGCGGCCACCGGAAGGATCCGGACGGTCGTCTGGGCGAGGCCCGACGTCGCGAGAACGACGGCGGCGAGAAGCGACAGGAATCGGTGCACGGAAGGCCCGGTGAATGAAGGCGGCGAGTGTACCACGCCGGGCGGCCCTGTCAACCCCCCGACGGGCCCCGCCTCCATCTTCGCAACCGCCCCCTCGGAGACTCTGCGGCGGCCGTCCAGCCCGATCTCACCGCGCCGGACACTTTCCACGCCCTGGCCCCGTAGGGGCCCCGTGCCGACTGCTCCTCCCGTGCCCCCGACCGGCCCCGCCCCGTCCGCGGACCGCCCTGCCGTCCCCGCCATCGAGGTGACGGTCGCGCCCCACGGCGACGGGCTGCCGACGCCGCCCGCTCCGGCCCCGGCGCCCATCCCGCTGGCGGTCGCCATCGAGACGGCCGCGCCCGCGCGGCGCCGGTTCCGCGTGCTGCGGGCGTACGCCGCCGCGCTCCGCGTCGCCGCCAGCTACCTCGCCTTCGACCTCGCGAGCCGCATTCGGGGCCGTCGGTGGGCCGCTCGGCGCCGCCCCGCGCTCCACGCCCGCAACGGCCGCCGCGTCCGCCAGTCCATCTTGAAGCTCCGGGGCCTGTTCATCAAAGCGGGCCAGCTGGGGAGCGCGCTGACGAACCTCTTGCCGGAGCCCTTCCGCGTGGAGTTGGAGGGCCTGCAGGACCGCGTGCCCGCCGGGCCGCCCGAAGCCGCGCGCGCGCGCATCGAGGCCGAACTCGGTGGGCCCGTCTCTGCCCTCTTTTCCCGCTTCGACACGCTCCCCCTCGCGAGCGCCTCCCTCGCCCAAGTCCACCGCGCCCGGCTGGCGGACGGGCGCGAGGTGGCCGTCAAGGTGCAGCACGCCGACATCGAAGCGATCGCCCGGCTCGACCTGCGCGCCATCGAGACGATCCTGCGCGCCGTCGGCCGGTTTTTCGGGATTCGCGGCCTGCGCGAGCAGTTCCGCGAGATCGAGGCCGTCATCCTGTCCGAGCTCGACTTTGCCCAGGAGGCCCACAACATGGCCGAGATCGCGCCCGCCTTCGGTCCCGGCGTGTCGGTCCCCGAGGTGGTGACGGCGCGGTCGTCGCAGCGCGTGCTGACGACCGACTACGTCGACGGGATCAAGGCCGGCGACCTCGCGGCCCTCGACGCGGCGGGCGTCGACCGGCTGGCGCTCGCGGAGCGGATCCTGGACGCGTACGGCGCGATGATCTTCCGCGACGGGCTGTACCACGCGGACCCGCACGCGGGCAACCTGCTCGTCGTGCCGGACGCGGCGGAGCCCGGCGGCTTCGAGCTCGTCTTCCTCGACTTCGGGGCGGTCGCCCGGCTGACCCCGGGGATGCGGACCGGCCTGGCGGAGATGATCGCCGGCGTGCTCGGCCGCGACGCGGGCCGCGTGACCGCCGCGCTCGACACGATGGGCTTCGTCGCCGATGCCGGCGACCTCGAAGCGACGGCCGCCGTCGTGTCGCTCGTCGAGAGCGTCCACGAGCGGGTGCTGCGCGACGTGGACCCGCTGGCGTTCCGGCTCGGCGACCTGACGCTCGACCTGGCGATGGAGCACCAGGCCGTCGCGTTCGAGGAGATGGCCGACCTGGGCGTGTCGGTGACCGACCTCGCGAGCGCGTTCCGCGTGCCGCGCGACTGGATCCTGCTGGAGCGGACGGCGCTGCTGCTGATCGGCCTGTGCAGCGGGCTCGCGCCGGACGTGAACCCGCTCAAGGTCATCGAGCCGTACACCCGGCCGCTGACGCGGGAGACGACCCGAGCGGTCGGAACGGCGTTCGTGAGCGAGCTCCAGGCGGCGGGCCGGGCGCTCCTCGGGCTCCCCCGCCAGCTCGACCGCGTGCTCACCAAGGCCGACACGGGCGAGATCGCCGTCCGCGACCCGGCCTCGGTCGCCGCGATGGACCGGTTGGCGGGCGCGCTACGCGGCGTCGCGTACGCCGTCGGCGGCGTGGGGACGGGCGGGATCGCGTACGCGGCGTTCGCGGGCGGGCACGGGGCGCTGGCGGTCGTGCTGGCGGTCGTCGCGTCGGGCTTCGGGATCGGCGTGCTGCGCGCCGGGCGGCGGTAGCGGCGGCTAGGCTCCGACCACCCGCCGCCCCGGCGACACCGAGACCTCGCTGCCGACGGCCAGGAACGCCGACCGCGGCGGCCCGGCGACGACCGCGGCGAGGGCCGGGCCATAGAGGGCGGAGGCGTCGCCGGTGAACACGGCGTCGTGAGCGTCCCACAGCCGCCACGAGGGGTGCTCGACGCGGTACTCCAGCGTGCCGCCGTCGCGCTGGCGCGTGTAGCCCCAGTAGTGCTCCGTGATAAAGCGGGCCTCCGTGCCGGGCTCGGCAAAGGCCGCCGGGCCCGCCGCCGAGGCCGACAGCGCGAACCGCTCGCCGCGGTGCCGCCAGCGGTAGCCGACCGTCCCGCCGGTCTCGGCGTCGAGGGTCACGGTGTGGCGCATTGGGGCCGCGACGTAGGGCTCGTTGTACACTACGCGGGCGACCGTCGCGATCGCCCGGCGCGGCACGATCTCGCGCACGAACGACACCGCGCGCCGCGTCTCGGCGCCCACCTCGCGGCGGACGTAGAACCGCAGGTTCACCTCCTCGAAGTGGCGGTGGAACGGGACCGGCACGCCGAGCAGCCGGGTGTCGCGGAACAGGAACCCGACGACGCTGACGAGCGCCTCGCCCTGCCACAGGTCGAGCTCCGTCCCGGCGGGCACGAGCGGCGCCAGCAGGTCGGCCGGGCAGGCGTAGTTGAGCAGCAACAGGCTCTCCCAGCGAGCGGTCAGGAAGGGCACGAGTAAAGTGGCGAGGGGCACGAGGCAGGATACAGGGGACGGCCTCTTGACCCTTCCCCCGTCCCCCTTGCCGAGGGCGCGTCAGCGCCCGCCCCTACTCCGGCCCCTCGAACTCGTCGCGGTAGTCGGCGCGCGAGGCCTCGACGACCTGCTCGGCGTGCTCGCGCCCGTACGTCCGGGCGATCGACGCCTCGGACTCGTTGCCCGGCACCATCTTGTACGTGGAGAAGTAGTGCGTGAGCCGCTCGATGAGCGTCGGCGGGAGCTGGTCGAGCTCGGTGACGTCGCCCCAGAAGAGGTCGTTGCGGAGGACGGCCACGATCTTGTCGTCGGCCTCGCCCCCGTCGATCATCTGGAGCCCGCCGACGACGCGGCAGTCGACGGTGATGTCGGCCCGGTCGATCCGGCGCTCGGAGACGACGCAGACGTCGAGCGGGTCGTGGTCGCCGGTCGTGGCCTCGGGCCCGGAGAGCGCGGCCACGCGGTCGGCGCAGTACGTCCGCGGGATGAAGCCGTAGAGCGTCGGCGGCGAGGCCGAGCTCCGCTGCGGGCGGTCGACGCGCGTGTAGCCCGTCACCTTGTCGAGCTCGTACTTGACCGAGTCGAACGGCGTGATCTCGATGTACGCCGTGACGACGCGGGGCGCGTCGGGGCCGGCATCGAGGCCGTGCCACGGGTGCGGGCGCCAGCGAAAGAACGGGGCGGGGAACGGGGGCATCGGGTGGGCTCGGGGGAGGCCGGAGGACGCAGCGCGAGCGGACGCGGTTGCCGGGCCCGGCCGGAGAACGCGCGAACAGGCCGGGTCAGACGATCCCCGATTCCGCCCCCCACGAGCGGTCTTGGGATCGGCGCGCGCCGCCTCCGGTTTACGCGGCCTCCCGTCTCTCCCCCTCTCCGATGCCCAAGATCACCGCCACGACCGGCCAGCCCCAGGCCGACATCTACTACCAGGACCTCAACGCCCCAGGCACCGCCGGGACCGTCGTCCTGATCCACGGGTGGCCCCTCAGCCACCGGATGTGGGAGCCCCAGCTCTGGCCCCTCACCGAGGCCGGCTACCGCGTGATCGCCTACGACCGCCGCGGGTTCGGCTCGTCGGCGTTCCCGGCCTCCGGCTACGACTACGACACGTTCGCGGCCGACCTCCACGACCTGCTCACCGAGCTCGACCTCCGCGACGTCAACCTGGTCGGGTTCTCGATGGGCGGCGGCGAGCTCGGCCGCTACGCCGGGACGTACGGCACCGACCGCGTCCGCACGATGGTCTTCATGTCGTCCGTCTTCCCGTACATGCTCCAGGCCGACGACAACCCCGACGGCGTCCCTGCGAAGGTGTTCGAGGACATGAAGGCCGGCCTCAAGGACGACCGCCCCGGCTTCCTGAAGGACTTCGGCAAGACCTTCGTCAACTACGACAAGCTGTCCGACAAGATCTCGGAGCCCGTCCTCCACTACCACTGGTCGATCGCGACGATGGCCCAGCCCAAGGCGACGCTCGACTGCGTGGACGCCTTCGGCCAGACCGACTTCCGCCCGGACGCCGCCAAGATCGACGTGCCGACCCTGTTCATCCACGGCGACGACGACCAGATCGTCCCGTTCGAGACGTCGGCGGAGAAGGGCCATGCGCTCGTCGACGGCAGCCGCGTCCACACCGTCGCCGGCGGCCCGCACGGGCTGACCCACACGCACAAGGACGAGGTCAACCGCGTGTTGCTCGACTTCCTCAAGTAGCCGGGCTGCCCGTTTGTCGACCCCGGCCGCCCCGCTCGCGAGGCGGGCGGGGTCGAGTCGGACCGGCAACTCGCTCGCGGGTGCCGTGTCTCCCCTCACACCCCCCGCGCCCCGATGCTGCTCGCCCTGTTTGCCCCCATCCTGCTCGCCGTCGCTGGCGCCGTCGTCCTGGCCGGGGCGCCCCGCCGCCAGCCCCGCCGCCCGCTGCGCTGGCGCTAGCCCTCGGCCGTCGCCACGCGGTCGGCGTCGCGAACGCCGGTGAGCAGGCGGGCCTCCGGGCGCTCGCCGCCGGCGGCGCCGTGGAGCACCGACAGCTCGCCGGTCGTCTCGAACACGACGGCCCGCACCTCGGCGGTCGTCAGCACGTTAACCTGGCGCAGCTTGGTCCAGATATCGTCCTCGGTGACCTTGGCGCGGCGCAAGTTCTCGGCGATCATCCCGTCCTGGGTCATCAGCACGACCGGCTCGTTGTCGACGGCCCGGGAGACGGCCGGGACCCGCTCGCGGACCGCCGCGAGCCCGATCTGGAGCACGAACACGACCGTCAGCGCGGCGACGGCGCGGAGCAGCGACGGCCCGTCGAACAGGACGCTCCCCGCCACGATCGACCCGATGGCGACCGTCATCGCGTAGTCGAAGCTCGACATCTTGGAGAACGTCCGCAGCCCGGCGATCCGGGTGTAGACGATGAGCACGGCGTAGATGCCGACGGCCGTCAGCACCACGTCGCCGACGGAGCCCCAGGTCGTATACAGCCAGTCGGACGGGTCGAAGTCGCTCATCGGGAAAGGGGAAGAGGGGTTAGCCGGGAAGGTCGTCGGGGCTCAGCCCGACACGCTCGGCGTGGCGGACGCCGCGCAGCACGCTCGGGTGGAGGGCGCGGCCGCCCGGCTCGCCGTGCAGGACCGTGATGTCGCCCGTCGTCTCCAGGACCACGGCCCGCACCTCGGACGGGTCGAGCACGTTCGCCTCGCGGATCTTGGCCCAGAGGTCGGTCTCGGTCACGCGCGTGCGCTCGAGGTTGTCGCGCAGGATGTCGGTGCCCGCCATCAGCACGATCGGCTCGTTGTCGCTGAGCGCCTGCATCCACGTTGTGTGTGTGCGGAGCCACGAGACCATCCACTGGATCGCGAACAGGCTCGCAAGCGCCACGATCCCCTGCACGAGCGGCGAGCTCGGCGTCAGGATCGTGGACGCCAGGACGGAGCCCATCGCGATCGTCATCGCGAAGTCGACGCTCGTCATCTTGGAGAAGCTCCGCAGGCCGACCACGCGCACGAGCACGATCAGGATGGCGTAGATGGCGAGCGCGGACAGGACCGTCGCGACGAGCGCGGACGGGTCGACGGTGAACCAGTCGGTCATGTCAGGGGTGGTCGGGAAAAATGGGCTTACGCCCCATCCTCGGCGGAAGACCCCGAGACGTGCGCCTCGGGCCCGAAGCCGAGCGCGTCGAGCACGGCGTCGAACACGTCGGGCGGGAGGTGGCCGCCGCTTGCCTGGTCGTGCCCGTGGCCCCACTTCCCGTTCCAGCCCGGCGTGTCGATGGACTGGTAGATCGCGGGGAGCCGCACGTCGTCGCGGGCCGCGCGCGTCGAGAAGGCGACGAGGCCGTCGAGGTAACCGGTGTTGGCGCAGATCACGGGGTACTCCCGAAGCCGGCCCCGCCACTGCTGGGCGATGAGCGGGTGGACCTGGGCGGCCGACGACACGCGGACGAGCGCGAACCGCAGGTCGGGCGGCGCGACGCCCTCGGGCACGGCCGCGTCGCGGTCGGAAAAGACGGGCGCGGCGCGGCGGGCCTCGGCCACCTCGGCCTTGACGACGGCCCGCGCCTGGCGCAGGCGGTCGGCGGCCGGGCTGTCGTCGGTCGCCAGCGCCTTGGGCCCGTCGAACTCCATGAGGGCGTCGAGCGCGGTCTGGGCGTCGAACGTCGGCGCGCGCCGGGCGGCGTTGACGAGGGCGACGGTCTCCTTGAGCCACTTGGCCGTGTGCCGCCGCTTGGCGTCCGGGAGGAGCGGCCACGGCGCCTTGTCGCCCAGGTCCGAAAGCACGCCGACGGCGGCGATCCAGTCCAGCTCGCGGAGCTCGTCGACGTCGGGGACGGCGGCTTCCAAGAGGTCGTACGCGAGCCAGGCGCTGCACGGGATGGGGTCCCAGTCGTAGCCGCTGATCACGTGCGCGTCCGGGGCGCCGCTCGGCCGGTGGTGGTCGACGTACAAGACTGGGATCCCGTCGTCCTCCAGCGTCCCGGCTTCGTTGACGCCGAGGTCGGTCACGACGAGCGCGTCCGGCGCGAGCGCCCGCAGCCGCTCACGCGCCGCGTCGGTAAACGCCGACTCGCTCCGGCCCGAGGGCACGACGATCACGTCGGAATACCCCATCAGCGGGAGGCCGCGGCCGAAGAGGGCCCCGGCCGCGAGCCCGTCGGCGTCGAAGTGGCAGAACACGACGACGCGGGCGTCGGTCGGCACGGCGGCCAGCCACTGCTTCGTGGTGTGGACGGCCTCGGGGAAGGCGTCGGCGAGTGGGATCGGCGAGAGGGGCGGCATCGGGAGGAGAGGCTAGGCGTCGCCCGCGAGCGCGGCGACGGTTTGCAGGGTGTCGACCTCGGCGGCGGGCTTGTCGCGGCGCCAGCGCACGATGCGCGGGAAGCGGAGGGCGTAGCCGCCCTTGTGGCGCTTGGAGACCTGGACGTTGTCGAAGGCCACCTCCATCACGACCTGAGGCTCGACCGTCCGCACCTTGCCGTGCGCGAACGTCTGGAGCGTGTGCGCCTCGAACCACTCGGTCAGTTCCGCCAGCTCGGCGTCCGTCAGGCCGGAATACGCCTTGCCGACGTTGAGGAGCGTGCCGTCCGTCTCGCTCGCGCGGACGGCGAACGTCACGTCCGAGAGCAGCTTGCGCCGCCCGCCGTGCCCGCGCTGGACGGCCGTGACGACGACGTCGAGCGTGGCGAGCGCCTTCTTGACCTTGAGCCAGTCGCGCCCGCGCCGCCCGGGCTTGTAGACCGAGTCGAAGGCCTTGACCATCAGCCCCTCGTTGCCCCGCGCGCGCGCCTCGTCGAACAGGTCGTCCAAGCGGCCGAGGTCGTCGAGCTCGGTGACGGCCGAGCGGCGCAAGGGCGCTTGGAACGCCAGCCCGTCCAGGAGTTGCTGGCGGTCGCGGTAGGATTGGGCCAACGTCGTCGCGCCGTCGGCGGCGAGCACGTCGTAGACGACGAAGGCGACGGGGACCTCGGCCTGGAGCTCGGCGGAGGCGGCCTTGCGGCCCAAGCGCTTTTGCAAGGATTGAAACGGCACGATCGCGCCCTCCCCGTCGAGCGGGACGATCTCGCCGTCGAGGATGAGCCCGGCGGGCGACGCCTCCGCCAGCGCGGCGAGCGGCCCCACCAGATCGGGGAAGGCGCCGGTGATGGCGTCGAGCGTCCGCGAAAAGAGGGCCACGCGGGCGCCGTCGTGGGCAACGCCGTGGAGCGCCGGGTCGCCGGGGTCCGCCGCGACGTGGGCCTGGGCGCGGATCCCGTCGAACTTGTCCTCGACGGCGACGGGCGGCGCGATCTGGCGGCCGACCTCCTCGGCCAGCGTCCGCGCGTCGCTCGCCTCGGCGGCGGTCGCCAGCATAAACTTGAGGGCGTGGAACAGCCGGAGCCGGGCCTCCGCCAGCCGCCCGTGCCGCGCGAGCACGGCCGTCTCGCCGAGGTCGCCGGTCAGCATGTTGGCGCGCTGCACGTCGCCCACCTTGAGGCCGTAGAGCCGAGCCACGGCCGACTCGACGCCGCCCTCGAGCATCCCGATCCGCAGCTCGCCCGCCAGCAGCTTCACCAGGAACCGGGCCTCGACGGGCGCCAGCCGCCCCAGCATCTCGGCCACGAGCGCCGTCCGCGCCTTGCTCCCGCGCGTGGCGGCGACTTGGGCAAAGAACGCCTCGGCATCCGCCAGCGACAGCGATGGCGCGACGGGCGGGACGAGCGCGGCGATGGCGCCGGCCGTCACGTCGCCGGGGTCGCCCAGGCGGACGAGCGCGGCGTCGAGGTCGTCGGGCTCGGCGCCGGTCGCGGTCGCGGTCGCCGCGCGCAGCGCCGCGAAGCCGACGCTCACCGTTCGCTGATCGCTGAGGGGGAACACGCGGCCGGCGGCCCACCGCGCGGCGCGGCGGAGGTCGGCGTCGTCGAGGTCCGCCAGGAGCGCCCCGAGGCGGTCGGCCTTGGCGTGGCGGCCCGACGTCTCGGCGATGTCGGCGAGCGTCTCGGCGAGGGCGTGGAAGGAAGCCACGGAGAGCGGGAGGGGTGGCGCTCAGCAACGGCCTCTGGGCGCTAGGGGGTCCCCGTAGATCCGCCGGGCTGCCGGGCCCAGCGCAGACTCCGCGTCCAGGGACAGCCCACAGATCAACCCTGTACGTGACCTCTTGATCGCCTCTCACCCTCATCCCGTGGAATGCCTCCGCCCTATCCTTCCGGTGTTCTGGACTCCCCGGCCCATGATCCTGACCACCCACACCCTCTACGACATCCTACGAGGCCGCCGCGTGCAGCTTGCGCTCCGGATCGGGTCCGCAGGCCTCGCCGTCACCGATGTCACGCTGAACGGGGCGCTCGTGGTGGAGGGCCACGAGGGGCACCTCACGCTGGACCTCGGCCCAGCAGACGACCTCGACGCCAGCCGAGTCAAGGTCTACACCAGCGTCAGGGGCCCAAAGTCGACCGTCCCCAACCGGGTCGACTACCGCCTGACCGGGGGGCAGCGACACTGGACCGCCACGCTCCGCGAGGACCCGCCCGACGAAGAGCTCGACTGGTTCTACGCCAACATCGACCTGCTGCTCTCATGACGCGCCTCCACCCCGGCCTGGCCCTGCTGGCCCTGGCCCTGCTCGCACCCCCGGCCCACGCCCAGCTTGGAGGCGCGGACACGACGGTCACCGTGGCCCTCCTCCGCGCGCCCGAGGCGCCCGGCGCCCTCCTCTTGGGCGGGGCGCCTAGCGCGGTCGAGGCGCCGGGCTCGATCCGAGCCCTCGCCGTCTCGACGTTCACCCGGGCGACGGAGGGCGACCTGTTCGACGCCGTCACGGTGCAGGTCGCCCCGTTCTGGCTGGGCGGAATCG
Source organism: Rubrivirga halophila (assembly GCF_046845755.1). Classification (GTDB taxonomy): domain Bacteria; phylum Bacteroidota; class Rhodothermia; order Rhodothermales; family Rubricoccaceae; genus Rubrivirga. The sequence goes on along the minus strand of NZ_CP177357.1, from coordinate 4,064,325 downwards.
CGAATCTCAGCTACGCCGACTACGAGGCCGGCACCCGAAACCCCGTCGAGGCCGTCCGCCGGACCTTGTCCGTCTCGGCCGCGACGGACCGGCTGGACCTCGGCCTCGCGACCCCAGCCCCGGCCGTCGCTCTCGGCGCCCGGGCCTCGCTGCTCGTCGGCGCCGTCGATCGGGACTACCAGGGCTATGGGGCCCGCCGCGACTCGGCCGTGGCCGCGCTCCGCCGTGCGACCACGACGTTCCGGACCGCCGTCGAGGTCGCCCAGCGGGGAGACCCCGAGCTCCAACGGCTCGAGCGCGAGATTCAGGCGGCCACTCCGGCGCAGCGGCGGGCCCTGATCCAGGCCCGGAGCGATCGGGAGACGGCCGTCGCGCGACGCGTCGACCTCGCCGTCCAGGCGGAGGCGGCCGACGTTATCGGGACGCTGCCCGAGCGGCGGCGCGGCGCGTCGTGGGACCTGGCGGGGGCGTGGGCCGTGGTCTTCCCGGGGAGCGATTTCGACGACGCCGAGACGTACCGCTGGGGCTTGTGGACGACCGCCGGGTACACGGGCCCCTCGGCGACCCTCCTCGCCGTCGCCCGGTACCTCGGCCAGCCCGGCCTCTTTGGAGGATCGTCCGAGACGGTGGCCGACCTGGGCGGCCGGCTGCTGTGGGACGCGCCTCAAGGCGGGCTCACGCTCTCAGCAGAGGGGGTCTACCGGGTCGGCCTCTCGGGCGGCGCGGCAGACCGGTACCGCGTCTCGGGCGAGCTCTCGTACGCGCTCGCCCCGGACCGCGCCCTCTCGTTCACGCTCGGCCGTGACTTCGACGGCGAGCCGAGCGGGAACGTCCTCGCCCTGCTCCGCCTGGTGGCGCAGTTCGGGAACGGAGTGTCGGCCCCTTCCCTGGAATCGCCGCTGGCCCCGTAGGCCCGCTACTCGTAGCCCGGGTCGGCGGCCTCCTCGGCGGGCGCCCACTCCGAATCCGGCGGGCGGCGGTCGCGGTGGGGGCGGGCCTTTTTGACGTGGTCGCCCGAGACGCCCTGGCAGGTCGGGCAGAAGTAGATGACGCGGTGCTTCTCGACCGTTGTGCCGTCGTCGTCGACCCACTCGTGCGAGAGCTGCTTCTGCTGGCGGACGTAGTCGTCGCACGTCAGGCAGGGCAGGTTCGTGCGGCGGAAGACCCAGTGCTTGGTGTTCCACGGGTGCGCGTGGGGCGAGTACCGCAGGTCGCGGTCGGCGGCCTGGCGGGCCTGCACCTCGGGCGGGACGGTCTGGCCGCCCTCGCGGTAGGCCTGCTGGCAGATCCGGGCGGTCGACGCGGCCAGGCACGCGCGCTCCTCGTCGTCCATCTCGCCGACGAGCCGCCACGGGTCCATCCGGCAGTCGTAGAGGATCTCGGCGCGGAGGTAGTTGCCGATGCCCGCGGCGACGGACTGGTCGAGGAGCGCCGAGCCGACCTCGCGGTCGGGCTGGAGGTCGAGGCGGCGCAAGAATTCGTCGGCGTCGAACGGGCCGTCCTCGGGGAGCACGTCGGGCCCGAGCAGCGCCAGCGCCGGGACGTGGTCGTACGGGTCGCCGCGGCCGACGGTGAACTTAGGCGCCGAGTACAGCAGCGCCGCCGCGTCGTCGGTGACGATCCGCGCCCGCTCGCGGCGGTCGCGCGTGGCGACCTCGTCGGCGTCGGGCGCGACGACCTGCCAGCGCCCCCACATCAGGTAGTGCGAGTGGAAAAACAGGTCGCCCTCGACCTGCCCGACCAGGTGCTTGCCGTGCGCCCACACGCGCTCGACGGCTTTGCCGACAAAGGCATCAGGGTGCTCCTCGAGCCACGCTCGAGCCACCTTTGTCCGGGCGCCGAACGCGCGGATGGTGTGGCCGGCGAGGGCGTCGTGGAGGAGGTCGGCCGAGCGCTGGACTTCGGGGCCTTCGGGCATCGTGCGGCGGGGAGGGGCGCGGCGTAAAGCGCGCGGCCGGCGTCGCGGTTCGGGCGCGGGGTGGCGTTCGGGAACGGCCCGATGTTCAGCGACCGGCCGGGCGTCAGCGGGCGGGCCCGCGCCAGCCGAGGGGCTCACGCCACCCCGGCCTAGCTTGCGGCTCCCGTCCGCTCGCGCCATGCCCCGCCTCCTCGTCCTCGCCCTGGCCGCCGCCGTCGCGGCCTGCGCCCCCGACACCCGCCAAGCCGACGCGGGCTCTGCCGCCGACGACGCCATCGAGGCCCGCATTGCGGAGGTCGAAGCCGCCGGGGGGACGGTCCGCCGCGCCGCGTTCGTCGTCACCGAGGGCGTGTTCAACTCGGAGCTGATGGCGCCCTACGACGTGCTCCACCACACCCGCTTCCGAGACTCACTCGACTACGTCGAGCCGTTCGTCGTCTCCCCCGACGGCGGGCCGGTGACGACGTTCGAGGGGCTGACCGTCGAGGCGCACTACAGCTACGCGACGGCCCCGACGGCCGACATCCTGGTGATCCCCAGCACCGACGGCAGTCTCGACCGCGACCTTTCCGACTCCGCCTACCTCGGGTACATCTCGCAAGCGACCGCGGCCGCCGACTGGGTGCTGACCGTCTGCGACGGCGCCTTCCCCCTCGCGGCGACCGGCGCGCTCGACGGCCGCGTCGCCACCACCTTCCCCGCCGACCGCGCCGCGCTCGCGGCGCGCTTCCCCGAGGTCGACGTGCGCGACGACGTGCGGCTCGTCGTGGACGGGAAGTACGTCACGTCGGTCGGCGGCGGGATGAGCTACGAGCCCGCGTTCTGGCTCGTCGAGCACCTGTGGGGCGCCGACCGGGTGGCCGGAAATGCCGAAGGGCTGGTGTGGCCGTGGGATTTGAGCACGCTGCCGCACCTCGTCGTGGAGTGATTAAGGCGGGGGCCCGCCCGGCCGAATCCCCCCGCGTCCATTCCCCCCACGGACCCATGCCGCACTCGCACCCGCCCGTCACGCCGTCGCCCTGGCCCGTCGCGCCGTCGCCCTCATTCGCGAAGCCCGCGCCGAAGCCGACGCCCTCGGCGTCTGCGAAGCCCGCTCCGAAGCCGGCCCCCAACGCTCGCGCCTAGCGCGCGTGTGGGGGGGCACGAGCCGCCCGCGCCGGGCCCGGCTCAGTCGCCCAGGCGGTGGCCGAGGAGCCAGTCGTAAACCTCCGGATTCGCGTAGGTCTCGGACCACGCGTCGTGCCCGGCGTCGGGGTATACGGTAAACCGCACGTCGCCGCCCGCCTCGCGGAGCGCGCGGACCATGCCGATGGTCTGCTCGATGGGCACGACCGTGTCCATCGCCCCGTGAAACGCCCACACCGGCACGCCGGCGGCGGGCCCGACGCCCAGCGGCAGCCCGCCGCCGCAGATTGGGACGGCCGCCGCGAACCGGTCGGGCATCCGGGTGATGGCCTCCCACGTCCCGAACCCGCCCATCGACAGGCCGGTGAGGTAGACGCGAGCCGTGTCGATGCGGTATTGCGCCAGCGCCGCGTCGAGGCTCGCGGCGACGCGGGCGACCGTCCACCGCTGGCCCGTCGGCACCTGGGGCGCGACGATGACGAACGGGAGGTCGCGCCCTTGGCGCCGCTCTTTCAGCGGCCCGTGGACGCCTACCATCGCGAGGTCTCCGCCCCGCTCGCCGGCGCCGTGTAGAAAGATCATCAGCGGCCACTCGCGCGCCGGGTCGGCGTCGTAGCCCTCGGGCAGCGCGACCAGCAGGTCGCCCACGGCCGTCTCGGTCCAGCCGCCGGAATAGGCGAGCGTGGACTGGGCGCTGGCGGCGGTCGAGAGCATGGCGGCGAGGAGGACGAGGCGGCGCATGGCACGAAACGAAGAGAGCGTGAAGGTAACCGGAGGCCTTGCTCCTGACGCCGCGTGAGGGCCGTACGCTCTGGCCATGACCGGCACCCTCTCCGTCGGTGCGCTGGCCGCCCGGGCCGGCGTCACCGTCCGCACCCTCCACCACTACGACGCCCTCGGCCTCGTCCGGGCGCAGCGGAGCGAGGCCGGGCACCGGCGGTACGGCCCGGCCGAGGTCGAGCGCCTCCACCACGTGACGGCCCTCCGTACGCTCGGTCTGGGCCTCGACGCCATCGCCCAGGCGCTCGACGCGCCGGACGCCGACGCCCGCGCCCTCGTGGCCCGCCAGCGGGCGGCGTTCGACGCCGAGGCGGGCCGCCTGCGCGCCCTCGCCGACCGCCTCGCGGGCCTCGACCGCCTGCTCGCCCGCCGCGCCGAGACGGGCGTCCCCATCGGCCTCGACCCCTTCCTCACCCTCACCCGAACCATGAACGACCTCCAAACGCACTACACGCCGGACCAGCTCCGCCAGCTCGCCGACCGCCGCGACGCTCTGGGCGAGGACGCCATCCGCGATGTCGAGGCCGAGTGGCCCCGGCTCTTCGAGGCCCTCGGCGCCGAGATAGACGCGGGCACCGACCCCGCCGCCCCGGCCGTCCAGGCGCTCGTCGCCCGGTGGGACGAGCTGGTGGCGATGTTCACCGGCGGCGACCCCGGCGTCGAGCGGTCGCTCGGGACCGCCCTCGACGCCGACCGCGAGGGGGCGTCCGCGATGATGGGGCTCGACCCCGACCGGATGGCCGCGCTCTTCGCCTACGCCCAGCGCGCCCGCGAGGCGCGCTAGGCCGCTCGCCGGCGTTGCTGGCGGCCGTCGGCGAGCGCCAGCAGTCGGTCGAACTGGGCCTCCGAGATCTCGGGCGGCGTCCGCGTGTTGGGGACCGTGCCGAACACGGCGAGCCAGTCGTCCGGGGCGATCGGCGGCGGGTCCCAGAGGTCGAGCAGCCGCGTCTCGCACGCCAGGACCGTAGGGCACGCGGCCGCGCGCTCGGCGCAGACGGCGTCCCAGTCGCCGTCGTGCGGCTTCCCGTTCCACAGCGTGAGCGGGACCGGGAGCGGCGGGTTGCCGTCGACGACCAGGTTGCCGGGCGGCCGTAGCCCGCGCCCAGCGTAGTCGGCCGCGGCGTCGGCGTGCGACGCGAACCGGGCGGCCACCTCGAGCACGGCGACCAGGCGCCAGTGGGGCGAGCCCGTCCCCCACCGCCCCTTCGTCGTCGTGTAGAGGACCGTGTCGCCGACCGCCAGCCGGGGCACGAACCCGCGGCCGCGGCTCGACGAGGTGAGCGCCGGGCGCGGGTGCTCGAAATCAGGCTCGCGGCGGCTCATGCCGTTCGCGAACGGGGGGAGCGCGCACGCCTCGACGGCGCGGCGCCCGCCGATCGTCTTGATGAGCGGCCAGTAGGAGCAGAGAAAGTAGCGAGGCATGCCTCAAGGTCTCCGCGCCGGGCGCCATCGTCGCGTCACCGGCACCGCGCGCGCGCGCCGGCGTAGCACGGCTCCTCCCTCCCCCGCCGATGCGCGTCCTCTACAACTCGAACGCCGGCAGCGCCGAGGGCGCCGACGTCGACGCGCTCCGCACCGTCCCCGGCGTGGACCTCGTCGACTGCGACGACCCCGAGATGACGATGCGGGCCGCCGCCGAGGCCTCCTTGGAAGGGCACGACCTGGTCGTGGCGGCGGGCGGTGACGGGACGGTCCACTTGGTCGCGAACGGGCTGATGCAGGCCGGCGCCACGGCCGCGACGCGGCCCGCGCTCGGCATCCTGCCCCTCGGGACAGGCAACGACCTCGCGCGGACGCTGGCGATCCCCATCGGCGCGCACCCGTTCGAGGCGCTCGACGCGCTCCGCCGGGCCGAGCGCCGGGCGCTCGACGTGGTCCGCGTCTCGCACGACGACGACGACGACGAGGTCACGCAGTACGCCATCAACGTCTGCGCGGGGGGGTTCTCGGGCGCCATCGACGAGGTCCTGACCTCGGAGATGAAGGCCAGCTGGGGCCCGCTCGCCTACCTCGTCGGGGCCGTGCAGGCGCTCCCCGACCTCACCGACTACGACACGCGGCTGGCCTGGGACGACGGGCCCGAGGAGCGCGTGGCGGCCTACAACGTGGTCGTGGCGAACGCCCGGACCGCGGGCGGCGGCAAGCCCGTCGCGCCGCGCGCCAACCCCGAGGACGGGCTCCTCGACGTCGTCGTGATCCGCGCCAGCGCCGACCTCACGCGGCTCGCGGCGCTCGTGCTGGCGGGCGACTACCTCGACGACGACGACGTCGTGTTCAACCGGGTCTCGCGCCTGCGCGTGGCCTCGACGCCGGGCATGTGGTTCAACGTGGACGGCGAGCTTCGGACCAACACGTCGATCCTGTTCGAGGCCGTTCCCGGCGCGCTCCACGTCTGCGTCGGGCCGGGTTATCAGGCGGCCTGCGAGCCCTGAGCCGCCCGCCCGTCCGCTCGCATCCGCCAGCGGCGGGCGCCCCCGGAGCCCGCACGGCGCGGCCTCCCCAGCGACTAGTGTCTTCACCTAGAGATCATCCGCGGGTATGTGTGTACGTTGGGTGCTCGCTGCTCCCACCGCGATGACCCTGTCCGACGCCCATGCTCAGGCCACCGCCGAGTCCAAGTTCTTCGCCCACCTCGGGCTGTTCGTGGTCGGCGCCGCGCTCGCGACCGGGGCGGGGCTGATCTGGGTCGAGCCGCGGTGGGTGGCCGCCGGCGTGGCCGCGTGGGCCCTCGTCTTGGCCAGCCACGGGGCCTCCGTGTTCGGCCACGTCTTGGGAGGCGCCTGGGTCGACCGCCGCGCGGCGGCGCTGGCGGACGCGCCGCTCGTGGCGGCGCGCCCCAACCCGGCCGACGACGTCCTCGACCTGTTCGATCTGGCCGCGGCGGCCGGGCGCCGCCCCTCGGGCCCGTCCCCGCGCGACGCCGCGTTCGCCGACGACCTGTCCGGGAGCGACCCCTTCGGCAGCCTGCGCACGCCCATCGACACGCCGCGCCTGGACGGCCCGGCCGTCCGCGTCTAGTCGATGTCGACGGTGCTGGAGCGCTTGGCGATGCGGGCGATGTAGAACCCCTCGAGCATGTCGTTGGGGAGCACGCGGCGCGTCTTGGCGAGGGCCGGCGCGAACGGCCGGTCGTTCCACTCGGTCAGGCCCGGCACGATCTGCTCGGCGACCGGCCCCCGCGTCGGGAGCCCGGCCTCGACGACCTCGATGGTCTCGCCGAAGGTGCGGAGCACCTTGGCCACGACGGCCTCGTTCTCCTCGGGCGCGAACGTGCACGTCGAGTAGACGAGGGTGCCGCCCGGCTTGAGGGCCTGGATGCCGGCCCAGAGGAGCTTGACCTGCTTCTGGCGCATCTCGCGGACCTTGCGCATGCTCCAGTACGCCGTCGTCTCAGGGTCGTGGGCGCGGAAGCGGCCCTCGGTCGAGCACGGCGCGTCGACGAGCACGCGGTCGAACGACTCCGGCTCGCGACGCCAGTAGACAGCGCCGTTGCCCATCCAGGGGAGCACGTTCGTGGCGCCCTGGGCGTAGACGTTGGCCTTGAGCTTGTAGAAGCGGGGGCGCACCTTCTCGACCGCCGTGACCTCGCCGTCGGGCCCGACGAGCGCCGAGAGCTGGCCGGTCTTGGAGCCGGGCGCGGCGCAGAGGTCGAGCACGCGCTCGCCGGCGCGGGGCGCCAGCGCGAGCGGCGCCATCTGGCTCGACACGTTCTGGACGTAGACGTGGCCGTCGGCGTAGGGCCGCGACGCGAGCAAGGCCCCGCGGCCCTCGGCCGGCACCGTGTAGGCGCCCTTGACGTCGACGACGGCCGTGAACGGGACGCCCTCGTCGTCGAGCACACCCAGCACGTCGTCCTCGTCGCGCAACATGGTGTTGACGCGGAAGCCGGTGGCGATCGGCTGCTCGAAGGTGGCGAGCACGGCGTCGAGCCGGTCGGCCGGGACGATCTTCTGCAGCCTGTCGAGGAACGGTTCGGGAAGCGGCACGGGCGGTCGGGCGATGGCGAGCGGGATCCGCGCAGGTTCGCGGTTTCCGACGCGGAGTACCGGGAAAACGGGAAGGAGACGGAGGGCTCGCGGGGATGGGGAACGGGGAATGAGGCGGAAGGGAGGCCCCCTGCTTGCGCGTCGCCCGACCGCTTACAGCTCGCCGCGATAGCTCAGGCGGTGCGCGAGGTGCGTCGGCTGGGGGAGCTTCCAGCGCTCGGCGAGCCCCAGCGCGAGCCGGGCCGCGTCGCGCAGCGTGACCCGGTGGCCGACCGAGACGTAGACGGGCTTGACGCCCTCGCGCGTCCGGAGCGCCTGCCCGACCGTCTCGCCGCGGTGGACGAGCGGCGCGCCGCTCCCCTTGACCTCTCTCAACGGCCCGTCCACCCGCCCCACCAGAATCGACTTGGCGACGCCCAGCGCGGGCGCGTCGAGCAGCACGCCGAGGTGGCACGCGAGCCCAAACCGGCGCGGATGCGCCAGCCCTTGCGCGTCGAGCATGTACACGTCGGGCAGCGCCTCCAGCTGCTCCAGTGCGGGCAGGATCGCAGGCACCTCGCGGAAGCTGAGCAGCCCGGGCACGTAGGGAAACGGCGTCGGGCCCTCCCAGATCGCGTGGTCGACGGCGGCGCGCTCGCGCACGTCGTAGACGACGACGGCGGCGCGGACGCGGTCGTCGCGGACCGATACGTCGAGCCCGGCGACCGTGCGGACGGCGGCGAGGTCGAGCGGCGCTTCCCGGACGAGCGGCGCCAGCTCGCGTTGCAAGGCGACCGCCTCGGTCGGCGTGAGGTCCCAGCGGTGGGCGTGGTGGAGCGTCAGGTCGGGCACGGCGCAAGCAGCGGTGGACAGGCCTCCAAGCTTGCGGGCCGCGGCGCCCGGCGCCAGCAGGAACGCCCGGATTCGGCCGCCCCGCCACCCTCTTCTTCTCGATTCCTCTCGGCCTCTACGACTCCTCGCCCTTCTCGTCGCGCAAGAAGCTGGGTAGCTCGACGGGCGGGACCATGGTCTCCGGCAGCGGCGTCACGTCGGCGCCGTCCGTCGCCGTGGCCGGCGTCTCGGCGGCGCGGCGGTCGGCGCGGTCGTGGAGGGCCTCGGCGTCGGGGACCGTCGACGGCCCGTCGCGGAAGGCCTGGTACGTCGGGCTCAGGATCTCGACGCCCGCATCCCCGAACGCGTCCTGGACGTGCTGGTGGAGGTCGCTGTAGATCCGCGCCATCCGCGTCACCTCCTTGGTGTAGGCGTTGAGCTCGTAGGCGACCGAAAAGTCGCCGAGCCCGGTCTGGAGCACGAACGGCGGCGGCTCCGACTCGACGCAGTCCGTCGCCTTGGCCGCCCCGATCAGCAGCGCGTGGACGCGCGGCCACGGCACGTCGTAGCCGATCGTGACCGAGGTGTGCAGGATGACGCCGCTCCCCTCGCGCGCCATCCGCGAGTAGTTGACGATGTGGTTCGAGAGCACGTTCGCGTTCGGCACCGACACGTCCTCGTTCTTCGTCGTCCGGATCCGGGTGACCAGGAACGTCTTTTCGACCACGTCCCCGAACACGTCGCCCACGCGGACGCGGTCGCCGACGCGGAAGGCGCGGGTGTAGGTGAGGACCACGCCGGCCACCATGTTCGAGATGGCCGTCGAGGACCCGAGCGACAGGAGCAGTCCGAAGAAGACCGTCAGCCCCTGGAAACCCCGGTTGTCGGCGATCGGCGTGTACGGATAGATGAGCATGAGGCCCATCATGATCAGGAAGAACTTGACGATCTTGCGCGTCGGGTCGGCCAGCTCGGCGTGGAACCCGGCGATCTCGGCCTCGCCGCTGGCGACGCGCGAGAAGAGGTAGTCCGAGATCCGCATGACGTAGCGGACGACGACGACGGTCACCAGGATGGCGATGACGTTGTCGATCGAGCTCAGGAGGACGGCGCCGAGCTGGCGGAGCGGCGAGAGCGCGGCGTCGAGGAGGTTCTCGCTCCAGCTCTGGGTCCAGACAAACTGCCCGAAGGCGAACGTCAGGAAAAAGTAGACCAGGATGAGCGACAGGCTGAGCCGCGTCAGGCTGACGAGCGCGCGGCCAAACCGGGCCACCTGATTGCGGCCGACCACCTCCAGCGTCCCGATCTTGATGCCGCGCAGGTACTGGGCCCGCATGCGCGCCGTCCGCTCGTCGAGCCACAGGTACAGGCGCCCCAGCAGGCGCAGCGCCAGCACGAGCACGCCGAGCGCCAACACGGAGTACGCCAGTCCCCACAGCACGCCCTTGATCGTGGCCTGCTCACGGTACGCCGCCAGGCCGTCGATGATGAGCGCGCGGTAGTGCTGGGCGGCCTCCGTCCGCGAGCGCGCGAGCGCGCGGGCGTCCTCGTCGGTGACCGTCATCACGATGAAGTCGCCGAGTTGGAGCGTGGTCAGCGTGTTACCGTCGACGATGCGGATGCGGTCGGCGTCGACCTCTCGGTTCTGGGCGAGGTCCGCCAGCCGCGCCGAGAGCCGGGCCGCCCGCTCGACCGGCGAGACGTCGCCGAGCCCGCCCCAGACGGTGAACAGCGTCCGGCCCAGCAGGGTCACCGCGACGCCGTCGCCGAGCGCGTCCGCGAGCGTCGTCGTCGTGTCGGCGAGCGCGGCGACGGCGGCGGAGTCGAGCCGGGCGGCGGCCGAGTCGCCCAGGCTGACGACGCCGGACCGGACGGAGTCCGGGAGTGCCCGCGAGCCGCTATCGGGGAGGGCGGGGACCGCGAACGAGTCGGCCGCCAGCGAGTCGGCAGTCTGGGCGAACGGCGCGGCGGCCGCGAGCGCAGCGAGCAGCAGGAGGCGGAGAGTCGGCACGGCGGGCGCGAAGGGGGACGGACCAACGTACCGCGCGCCGGGGCCCCCTCGCGAATGACTCAGCCCTCGGCGCACCACACGAGCCCGACGGGGACGTCCGCGCCCAGGTCGAGGCCGGCCGCGCGGAACGCAGCGGGGGTGGGGAGGGCCGCGTCGACCCAGCAGTTGTCGACGCCCTCGCACGAGAGCGCCAGCATAAAGCGCTGGACGGCCGTCAGGCACCGCTCGCGGAGGTGGACCCGGTGGCCGTCCTCGGCGCTCCCGCGGCTCCCGCTGACGGTCACGAGCACCCAGGCGCCGCCGGCCCGGAGCGGCTGCACGAGCGCCTCGGCGGCCGGCCCGAGCCGGCGGAAGCGGCACGGCGACCGGACGTAGGCGCCGGAGACGGTCCCGGCCTCTGCCAGCGCGCGGTCCACAGCCCCGCCGTCGGGCGCGGCGGGGGGCAAGGAAAAGGGCGACTGGACGCTGAGAGCGGGCACGGGGACGGTCCGGGGGGTCCCCTGCGATTCCCAAAGCGCGTGCCAGCGGCCGGCCGGCCGAGCGCCGCGCCGTCGGCTCGGACCGTCGCGGCCGGTTCTGCACGCCGGATTGTCCTCGGGCGCGTCCGCCAGCGTCGCCTGAATCGCTCCCGGCTCGTGCGGGCACCTCCCGACGAGGCGCGCGACTGCCCGGCCGGATCCCGATTCGTAACGCGGAGGCGGGCGGGGGCCCGGCGCAACCTTCCGGACGCCTTCACACGCTCCGGGCGGCGGCGCCTTGCCCGCCGCTCGGGCGGGGCGCTATGTTGACGCCCCGCGTCGGCCGAGTGCCGCGCTGCGGGCTCTTAGCTCAGTTGGTTAGAGCGCGTCGTTGACATCGACGAGGTCACTGGTTCGAATCCAGTAGAGCCCACCCGAATCGGCCCGAAACCGGCTCCTGCACCGCGCGGGAGCCGGTTTTGTTTTTGTGGGTACCACGATGGGTACCACTTTTTTCCGAGACCCATGGCCGAGCCCCGAGTCGCCGTCCGGCGGGTGTGGCCGACGACCGGGCGGCCCGGCGCGGCCGAGGTCCAGGCGGCCCTCGACGACCGGCGCGTGCAGAGGGCCGTCCACCTCGTCGTGCGCGACCGCCGGGTACGGCTGCGGTTCGCGGCGCTCCGGGCGGAGGGCGCGAACGTGGCCAAGGCGGTGGAGGCCCTGCTCGGGCCCTACCAGGACGTCGACGGGCGGCCGTACTACCTCAGCGAGGAGCGCGTCCGGGCGGTCGTGTATCGGAAGGGGTGAGCGTCAAGCCGCCGAGTCGCCCAGCGCCTCCCGGAACGCCTCGGGCGTGAGGACGCGGACGGCCGGGAAGTCGAGGGCTGCGAGCGCGTCGAAGTGGGCGTCGTTGGTGACGACGGCGTCGGCCCCGGCCGCGAGCGCGGCGTCGACGAACTTCTCGTCGTCGGGGTCGCCGGGCGGGAGCCGCCAGCGGAACCGGGGCTCGACGCGCTCGACGGTGGGGAGGGCGAGGAGCGCGCCGACCACGTTCCGGGCGACCTCCGGCCGCGTCCGTCGGCCGATGACCTCCTCGTACTCGAAGAGGATCGGAGTCGAGACGACGAGCGTGAAGTGGCCTTCGATGAGCCCGTCGAACAGCCACCTCAGCCGACTCCCCCGCCGGATGAACGGGAGGAGCACGTTGGTGTCGAGGACGATCCGCACCGCGAGCGCCGGGCCCTACGAGCCCCCGCCGGTCGCTCCGTTACCTCCGGCTGGCGACGCCCGGTGGTGGTCGTGCGCCCACCGGTCGGTGTCCTCGGGCGAGAGGCCCCGCTCGGCGGCGAACGCCTCGAACCCGGCCGTGGCCTTCTCGGCGAAGTGGCGGGCGAGGACGGTGCGGACCTCGCGGAGCTCGTCCTCGGAGAGGTCGGTCGCGAAAAGGTCGAGCAGCTCGCGCTGGAGGTTCGTGAGAGCCGGAGCGGGCATGGCGGCGGGGGTGGCCAGACGAGAAGTGTACGCCGCGAGTGCGGCTCTGGTTGAGTGCCCCCGTGCGACGGAGCAGAGGCGTGGGGTCGAGGAGGCGACCTGGACGGGTACCGGGCGGTAGCCGAGGTTGAGGGCTCACCCCCCAGACAGACCCATGGCCATCCTCGACCGAGGCATCCTGGGCGGCGGGCGCAACGCCGTCGGCACCGTCGTCATGACCAAGTGGCGCGGCAAGGACGTCATCCGCGCCCGCGTCACGCCCGCCAACCCCCAGACCGCCGCGCAGACCACCCAGCGCGACCTGTTCGCCGCGCTCACCCGGGCCGGCTCCACGCTCATCGACGCGTTCATCCGCCCGTACTGGCGCCGGTACGAGGGGTCGGGCCGGAGCGCCACGACGGCGTTCAACGAGTTCGTCCGGGCCAACGTCTACGTCATGCGCTCCGACGCCGTGGCCGGCGCGCCGGCGGGCACGTTCGACCCCGCCCAGATGCTGCTCACGCGTGGCGGGCTGGCGCCGGCGGAGCCGCTCGCCGACGACGGCCTGGGCGAGACGCTCGTGACGTGGGACGTGGCCGGCGGCCAGGCCGCCGGCCAGGCGGCGCCGGGCCGAGACGGTCCAGCGGTGGATCGGGGGCGGGCTGTCGGACCGGGGGCCGCTGCCGGCGACGCGGACGAGCCGGGGGTGGCGCGGCCGGCGGGCGGACCTGGAGGCGTGGTTGGCCAATGGGCCGGCCCCGCTCACTTGAGGCGGCATGGCGGCGTCGGGCGACGAGGTCGAGTGATAGACGGTGAACGACCCGCTTGCTGCGCCGTGAGGTTTCGATAGCGGCGCGTATCTACCGGAACCCGTTGGCCACGTCAGGGAGCGCGTCGATCGGCCGGTCGACGGGCTCGACGGCCCCCACGTCGCCGTAGAGGTTGAACACGTGCCAGTAGTCGGTGGGCTCGGCCGGCCCTGTGAACTCGGCCACGAGCCCCGACGCGGTGTAGACGCGGACCGTCGCGTCCGACAGCGAGTGCTGGCCGCTGTAGTCGTGGACGACGTACCCGTAGACCCCGCCGAGCCGGCTGTCGATCGTCACCGTTTCCGGCCCGAGGCCGTCGGTGTCGTCGACGTCGAGCGTTGCGAATGGGAAGCGGTCGGCGTCGCCTTGGGACTGGTACGAGATGAACTGCGCGGCGCTGGCGCCGTCGCTCGGGATGCGGAGGTAGGTGTCGATGTCGCGGTCGGTGTCCCACGTCAGGACGATCCGCGTTGTCTCGCCGGTCACGACGGGCGAGAGCGTCACGTTCTGGGGCGTCGTCCCACCGGCCGTCAGCTCCACCGTGGCCGAGCCGTCGAAGTACCCGTCGGCGCTCCCGGTGAGCGTGACCTCCTCGTCCGCTGCCAGGTCACCGAGCGTGAACCGGCCGTCGCCGTCCGAGACGGCGCATCGGCTCGTCCCCTGGAGGCAGACCTCGCCGCCCGGTAGCGGCCCTCCCGTCGTGGCGTTGATGAGCTGGCCGGTGACCGTCGCCAGCGCGCCGGGCGCGAGGAGGCCGCCCTCCAGACCTTCCCGGCCCAGGCCGTCCGTCCGTCCGTCGCCCTCGACCACACCGCTCGCGCCGTCCTCGGACCCGAACAGGCCGCCCTCGGCGAAGTCGGTGGTGACGGCCAGCCCGAGCGTCGTCAGGCTCAGGGCCGCGAAGGTCAGCCCTTTGAAGAGGTTGTAGCGGAAGAGCTCGGGCCGGGTGACCGTCTTCTTCGCGTTGCAGGGGTCGCCGAGCATCTCAGGACGGGTCGGGAGAGGTTTCTGTAGTCGCGCCGTTGGCGGCTTGCGGGCCAACGGCCTCGCCAGCAGAACCGGCATGAGCGGGAGGCGCCGTCGTCCGCTCGACCAGCTCGACCTCGGGCGCCCGGCAGGTGACGCGCTGCGGCCGCTCGCCTGCGTAGGCGCACGGGCCGGTGAGCGTGCCACGTCCTTCGAGGTGGACCGAGACGAGGTTGACGTCCTTTCTCGACCCGAGCACCCACATCCCGCTGTCCGTCCAGCCCCCGCCGCTGGCGGATCGGACCTCGGTGTGGTAGGCGTTCCCCGCCCAGCGCACGGCCCGGAAGCCGAGCACGGTGCCGCCGATGTCGCAGCTCCCGAGCAGTGAGAGTCCGTCGTCGTCGGAGCGGCAGACGAGGGACTGCAACGGTCGGTCCCGGCCGATCACCCAGCACGTCGGGGTCTCGTTGTCGTCGGAGGTCACGGCGTAGACCCCGCCGTCGGCGGTCTGACAGCGGACGGTGAACTGGGGCTCGTCCTCGTACCGGCACGTGCCGGCCAGCGTCTCGCCACCGTCCTCCGACGTGAGGTCGAGCGCGACGACGTGGTGCTCGACGCGCGCGCCGAGGAGCCACGTACCCGCGGGCTGCCAGGGGCCGTCCTCGCCCCCGATCTGGGCCTCGACCTCGTACGTGTTGTGGGCCGTCATCGTCGCCCGGAAGGCCGTCAGGTCGTCGCTCCCGTACGACCACAGGCCTTCGAGCGTGAACCCGCCGTCGTCCGAGGAGCCGCTCAGCGCGGTGAGCCGCTCGCCGGACCGGGTGCCCATCACCCACGAGCCCCCCTCGCGCCAGCGCCCGTCGCCGTCGGCCTGGTGCTCGACGCGGTAGAGCTGGCTCCGGAGCGCGGTCGTGCGCGACGAGACGCCGGAGGGTGCGTCCTCGCGCGCCTCGTCGCTGGCCGTGCCGTCCTCGGCAGTGCCGGCCTCGTCGTCCTGGAGCCGCTCCATCCGACCGCCGCGCTGGACGTAGAGCTCGCCGACGCGGAGGTTCTTGGCGATCGCCATGTTGCGGCCGACCATGTCCTTGAGGAGACCCTCGAGGTGGAGGTCGATCCGAAGCAGGCGGTTTTCGAGGTCGTCGTCCTCGTCTTGCTGGTCGTCCGGCCGCTGGTCCGAGGACTGGGGCTCTCTGCTCTGCGGGTCGGCGGGCGCGAGGTCCGCGCTCATGTGCACCGCCGGCGACGGCTCGGACGCGCGCTGTTCTAGGTCGGCCTGCTGCCGCTCCTCCACATCTCGCTCTAGCTCCTCGATGCGCTCGTTGGCCCGGTCGAGGTCCGCCCTCAGCGCGTCCCGCTCGCCCGTGAGCGGGCGGAGGCCGGCCGCCTCCCGCTGCGCCTCGTTGAGCTGGACCTCCTGCTGGCGCAGCTGGTCACGGAGCGTGCCGAGCTGCTCGCGCTCCTTCCCGAGCTCGGTCTCTAGCTCGGGGATCCGCGCGTTCACGCCGTCCAAGGTTGACTGCAGTGCGGCGCGCTCATCCCCCATCGGGCGCAGGTTGGCGGTCTCCCGCTGGAGGTCGTTCAGCTGGACCTCTTGGGCGCGGAACTGGTCACGGATGGTGCCGAGCTGGGCCCGCTCCTTGTCGAGCTCAGCCTCCAGCTCTGGGATCCGCTTGGCCCGAGCCGCCAGGTCCTCGGCCTGACGGCGCAGCCCATCGCGCTCGGACGTCATCTCGGCGAGGGCGTCACGGAGCTTGCTCTCGCCCTCCGAGCAGATGCGCTTGTTGCGCCAGTAGAAGAGGTCGATCAGCCACTGGATCAACCAGCCAGCTGTGAGACCGCCGAATGCGCCGACGATGGCTTCCATGGTGCTGTGCGTCTGTTGTCAGAAGGTGTGGATCGAAGCGCAGCGGCGGTTCTCCGACCGCTGCGCTCAGGGTCGCGTGCCGGAGGGGTTACTCCGTCACCTCGAAGTAGCCGGCGAGGATGTCGACGATCTGCTCCAGGTCGTTCTCGTCCGCCAGCTCGGGAAGCC
The DNA here is from genome assembly GCF_046845755.1 of Rubrivirga halophila. GTDB lineage: Bacteria > Bacteroidota > Rhodothermia > Rhodothermales > Rubricoccaceae > Rubrivirga. The sequence continues at coordinate 4,047,960 of NZ_CP177357.1, read as the reverse complement.
GCTTGTGGACGGCCTTGCGGACCGCGTCCCGGAATGTGGGCCAGTCCGCTGTGTGGTCCTTCACGTCCGGTTCAAGACGGCGCACCAGCTCGTAGCTGCTCCCGATGTCGACCTGCCTAAGCGCTTCGGCGTGGGGCTCGGTCCCGGTCGCGACGTCCGGAAGGAGGCGGCTGACGAACGTGACGCGGTGGAAGACCCGCCAGCAGAGCGGCTTCTGCTCGGCCTGGTTCGCCTGGCGGAGCGCGGCCGCGTTGGGGTGCTGGCTCTGCTCCAGCCAGATCGGGTCGACGACGGTCTCGAACAGGTCCTCGAAGTTGTCCCGCTTGGGCTCGAGGTAGAACGTCATAAAGCGGTACGCGTCGACCTTGCCGGGCTGGTTGACGCCGTTGCCGTCCTTGTCGTAGACCGGCTGGACGCCACTCGTCAGGTCGCCGGGCTTCTCGTACTCGTACTGCCCCAGGTCGTCTGGCACGTCGAGCGACAGGTCAAGCTCGAACGACGTCTCCTCCTCCTTGTCCTTCGAGAGCGCCGTGCTCACGCCGCCACCGACCGTCCCGGTGATGCCAGCGCTGACGCTGACGGGGCTGTCGATCTCGAACGACACGCCGCCCGAGAGCTGGCCCGAGAGCTCGTAGCTCCCGCTGGCGGACTCGCTGCGGACCTCGCTGATCTGCGTCGACTCCTCGTAGAACCCGCCGTCGGCCGTCCAGACGTAGGTGTTGACGAGGTTGCGGCGCGCAAACTTCTCGGCCAGCCGGTCGTCGCCGGCCGCGAGGTGGGAGACCGCGCTCGCGACCGTCCCGCCGATCCCGCCCGCCAGCGCGCCGCCGATCAGGCCGACGCCGGGGCCGCCCAACATCGTCGCCGCGCCCGCGGCCACGCCGACCCCCTTCATCACCGTCTGCATGGCGTGCGTCTCCTGCGGGGTCGTGTCGAAGCTGGCGAAGTACGCCTTCAGCTTCTCCTCCTCCTCCTGAATGCGACGCTTGAGCTGGTACGCCTGACGCGGCTTGAAGTAGCTGTCCTCGCCGTAGTCGCCGCTGGTCGCGTAGTCCGGGTCGTACGCGTTGCCTCCCTTCTTGATGCCGAGCCGCCCGTCGAGCGTGCCCTGCTTCGTATAGCGGTTGTTGATCGGGAACGGGATGATGTTGGTGTCCTTCGGGATGTCCGGGTTGGGCAGCATCCGGAGCCCGACGAGCGTGCCGGTGTGCTCCAGGCGGAGCGCGAACACGTCGGCCGTCTCCGACTGGACGAAGGCGAACCCCACGTTGGACGGGACCCAGCGCCGCGTGTAGTCGGGGTTGGCCCAGGCGGTGGGGTCCTTCGCTTGGTCCCACCCGCCGCCGACGGCCACCGACTTCGCGGTGCTCCTGTTGACGCCGGACCCGAGCGACTCGCCGCCGGACCACGCGCCGTTCGCGTTGGCGCCGCCCGTGACCTCGCCCTTGACGGTCACCTCGGGCAGCTCGGTGCTGATGCCCGCGCCTAGGGGCGCCGCGACCAGGCTCGTTTTGAACGTCATTCCCGCCGAGGCCTCGACCTCGAAGCCGGTCTGGATGCTGTCCTCGTGCGACGACGAGACGGTGGCCGTGACGTTGTTGGACTCGACGAGGGTGACCTCGTTCGTACCTCCGTAGTTCAGCTCGATGGCCCCCTCGGTAAAGTTCTCGCTGGGGACGGGCGGCCCGCCCTCGATGTAGCCCATCACCTGCGGGTTGAACTGCGCCTGGCCGATCCACTCGGTCTTGATGTTGCCGACCTTGTAGCCGGTCACGAGCATCCAGCGGCCGTCCTGGACGTAGGCGTAGCAGCGCTTGTGGACGCCGTGGAGGTGGCCCTCGGCGTCGCGCTGGAGGTCGGCGTACTCGGCCGCGGCGGGCCGGCCGTCGATCGTCGCGTGGAAGTCGGTTCGGACGCCCGCCAGCGCCGAGCGGACTTCGGCGGTGTCGACCGAGATCGGCGCGGTCGACAAGACCTCGGTCGGCGTGTCCCCGGTCGCCCACTCGAGGTGATTGCCCTTGGGTCCTGAGTCCTCGACGCGAGTCGGCTGGCCGTCCCCCGCCCGTTCCACGTCGTCGAAGGTGTAATACGCGATCAAGTCACGCTTCTCGCCGCGGAGCCGCGTGAACACATTGTCGAGGATCTGCTCCTGGCTGCGTGCCGTCTTCCAAATCCGTACCTCTTCGAGAATCCCTTCGAAGTGACGGCCGCCGTCGTGGCCCCCGATCGTGAACCGAGGGGAGCCCCCCCCAGCCTCGAGGTCAGACTCCGCGCTCGGTTTCGTCTCGACGGGAGCGCCGTTGACATAGAGCCTGTACGTCGATCCGTTCGGCTGGGGCGTCTTGATCCACGTCGGCCCGTGAAGGCGCGCATGGGCGTCTCCCTTGCTGTCGTAGGCGACGAGTCCCTCATTCTCTTCGAACCGCCACCATGCGACGATGCCGTGTCGGTCTTTACCGACCTTTTGGCCAATCTGGTTCGACTTGAGCGCTTGGCCGTAAAGCCGGACCTCGCTGATCGCGCCGGTGAACTGTGCGACCTTGTTGTTCGGCAGCCGGGCTTGGCCGATGAGGACTGGAGAGCGGTTCCCCTGCGACGACACCTCGTCGATCTTGTGGGCACCTGCCTCCTCGCCGTCGATGTAGAAGGTGATGGTGGTGTACGTGTTGACCTCCGACGTTTTCTTCCCGTCCTTCTCAGCCTCCTCGATTTCCCGGTCCGTCTTACGCACGATAGCGACGCGGTGGAACGTACTGGCCTTGACCACGAGCTTCGAGGTGAACGTCTCCGGCTTGCCCTTGCCGGTCTCCATCGCGAACACGAGGAAGCCGTCCTCGTCGATGTAGAACGCATAGGGCACCTCCTCTTCGCTCTTGTGGCCCCCGAGGGTGCCCTTGGAGAGGAGGCCCTGCTTGCGGCCGAGGTCGTCGACCTGCACGAAGGCCTCGATGGTCAGGTCGCCGGTCACGTCGAGCGTCCCGCTCATACCGGCATCCGCGTAGGCATTGCCGTCGAAGCGCAATGCATACGACTGGTTGAACGCGGCGGCGAGGTGGGTCCAACGCCCCATCGGGATCGGGTGAGGCGACTCGATCACGTCACCACCGATGGCCGACACACACCCGTAGGAAGTCAACGGAGAGGCGACGATGGTCGGCCTCTCACCCCCTGTCAACACGCCGTGGTGCCCGTGGTGCGAGCGGTCACGGATGTCGCCGTCGGTGAAGGTGTAGTACGCGAGGAGGCCCGTCTCCTGTCCACCCAGCCGGTGCCCCATGGAGGCCTGGATTGCCTGCTGGCTACGGCATGTGTTCCAGAACCGGATCTCGTCGAGACTCCCGTCCAGCCTTTTTGAACTAGGGATTTCCAATCCACTAAACCAACCTCCCGTTCCTCCTTTCCTTTTAAAGACCCCGCATCCAATCGAAAGCGGGTGCGACCCCTCTGGAGAGTCCCCGGACTGAACGGTCTCGTCCAGCTCTCCATTGATGTAGATCGCCAACTCCCCCCCTGCGTCGTAGGTACATGCAATATGTGCCCACGTGTCCACAGGTAGCGTGGCGCTGCTACGGGCCGAGATGGTGCCAAAGGACGCGAGCACATGGCTTTTGACTAGACTTATCTCGAGCCCATCGTGTTCGCGAAGCCCTGCGTCTGTGGTATCGTCGCTCACGATTGGCTGACTGCTCTCACTCGAGGCCCGTGTCGGGTAAACCCATGCCTCCACGGTGAACGCCTCGTGGAATGCAGAGCTGGTGAGCGTCGGGACCTTGATGTACCCCTTGTCTCGGCCGAAGGACAAAGCTGTCATGCTCGCGGTCTCCCTCAGACCCAGCGCGTATCCCTTCCCGTCTGAAGCGGTAGCGTGGACGACCTCCGCCAGCTCGCCGACGCTGATCGGGTGGACCCACGCCTCAATCGTGACGTCGCCCTCGCGCGCGAACTGCTCTGGCGTCTCGCTGTGGAGGTACTGGTGCTCCCCGTCGAACACGAACGCCGTCCCGGGCGCGTCGGCCACCCAGGACGGGCTTTGGGCCTCGGTGACGAGCGCCGCCGTGCCATTCTGGACGCTGCCTTCGGCACCGTGCAGCTTGGCGACGAGACCCAGCGACCCCTTGTCGAGCGAGTAGCCGCTCGGCGTCACACGCGCCTGGCTGGCGTCGTAGCGCACGAGGTAGACCCGGGAGCCGACTGGCACGGTCCCAGCCGCCACGTCGATCGCGGACTGGCCGCTGTCGGTGGACGTCGTCGTGCGGAACGTGAGCGGGGCGGGCGTTCCGACCGTCTCGTCGCCCACAGACACGGCAATGGGTGGCTCGACGACGACCAGGGCGTGCGCAGGGATGCGGACCGGCGTGGCGGCCTCGAGCGGAATCCCCGAGCCGCCTACGCTCCCACTGCGAGCCGCGACCTTCCCGACGAACGTGCGCTGCATCGCCGTGCCGTTGAGGACGGCCGCGACCGTCTCCGCGTCGCGCGGCACGTCCGGCCAGTGCTCGACGACGCCGGAGTCCGGGTTGCGGACGTCGATCGTGCAGAGGTCCGCCTCAGTGCCGTCCGAGACCTTGATGGTCGCCTTGTTGTAGCCGGCGTCGGCCGTCTGCGACGTGAGTTGGACGGCCCCGTGCTCCGCTGGGAGCGACCACGTGGCGCGGTGCGAGCGAAGGTCGTAGTAGGCCGCGAAAAACTGGTCGTTGACGCCCTTGAAGTACATCGACAGCCGGCCGACCGCGCTCTCGAACAGGACGGGCGGGGCGTCGGTAAAGGCGAACTGGAGCAGGCCCGACCGGACCGTGAGCCCCTGACCGTCCGTGTGGCAATGAGCGAGCGGCTGCGGCAGCCGCTTCTCAAAGTGGATGCCGCGCAACTCGTTCAACGTACCGAGCGTGGCGGCGCGCTCCGCATGTAGGGCCCGTAGCTGTCCCTCGGCCTTGGACGTGGACCTCCTCTGGGCGGCTTGCTGCTCCCTCTTTAGGCGAGCAGCCTTGTCGATCTCTCCCTGGACATCATCGAGCTCACTCTGGGCGTCCCTGATCCTCTGCTTGTGCCCCTCTGTGAACTCGACTTTCAGGCTACTGGCTTCCGACTTCCAGGCCCCAACTAGCTTCTGGCTAGAAGTAATCTCCTTGGACTTGCCCTTGAATTCTTCATGCTCATATAATGTCACTACAATATTACCCTCAGAGCCTATTTCTACAAACTCAAGCTCATTATTCCAGTGTTCACTCCATGAATCTTGCTGAGTAATGTTCTTCCATGAAGTACTTTTGAACCTTTTAATTTCTCCCAGGTCTGGATATTCCAAGCCCTTCGGGAATGATGGTTTATGTTTGCTCTGGGTTCCACTTGGCCACGAATCGGATGTGTTACCCAGGTTGATCCTAATGGTCGACCTGTGGTCGTCCCAGCCAGGGTTCAGATCCCTGTCTTGCCTGTCGTATAGCGTGACAGTCCCGTAGTCTTTGTGGCGGAGGATGTCTAGCCTATCGGAGATCGCCTTCTTTCTCTGCCTCAGTGCGGCCTCGCTCTCCATGCCGTCCACGGCGCTCTTGGCGCTAGCCTGGGCATCCTTGACGATCTTTACGTCTCGCTCGATGCGGTGGATGTCCTCACCGAGTCTCTCGAGTCGTTTTTCGTGCCGCGCCATCTCGGCCAACGCCTCCTCGACTCGGCTGGCGTCCGCCGTGTCCGCCGCCAGCGCTGGCATCGGGATCACGCGCAGCTCTGGTCCGCCGGCCACCTCCTGCGTCTCGGCCGCTGGCACCTCGGTTCGAACGACGCTGCCGTCCCGCTCGGCGATCGTCTGTTCCAGCAGCGTGTCGAGGTTGGGAGGGGGCTCCTCCATCGTCTCCAGCGTCTCCCGAGCGGCCCGGCCCTTCTCCTTCGCGCGTTCGCTCCTGCGGACCTTGACGCTCGCCGGGACGCGCTGAGCGTCGAGCGGTCCGCTCTCCGTGACGGTCCAGGGTGTGCCGCCGAAGTCGTTCTCCGGGAAGAACTCGGCGACGGTGTCCTCGTCCGTCAACTTCAAGTAGCCGATGAGCGGTCCCGTCGAGTGGTCCGTGCCACCCAGGAGCGCCTTCTTCCGGGCGGCAAGGTTGGGGTCCTTGCTGGCGTCCTTCTGAGGGTCCCCGTTGGAGTCCTCGGGGCCTGCGAACAGGACGAAGCTCCTGCCGCCCGGACCTTCTGTATCGTGGTAGAAGACGGCCGATCGCATCTTCTCGGCGTACGCGAGGTCGTCACGCGCGGCCTTCATCGCTGTGAGCCCCTCGACCTGCTCGTCGAGCCGGTCCATCGCCTCCTGGGAGATCGGCGTCTTCGGCGGGCCGCTCTCACCGGCGTGCTGGCGGTCGGCCTCGTGCGTCTCCTTCTCCGCCACAGTGGCGATCTCGGTGAGCGTCCCGTCGCGCGTCACGGCAAAGTCGACCGCGGCCACGTACGGCTTGTCGTCGGAGCCGTCGCGGGCCGTCGTCGCCGCGCAGAGCAAGACGCGCGCGTGCTGTTTGACCGTCTTGCCCACTTCCTCGGTCGGGAGCTGCTCCTGCTCGTAGTACAGCTGGGCCGCCAGCCCGGCGCCGGCCGTGCGCCCTTCGAGCGTGAACCGGACGTCTGTCAGGTCCTGCGTGTCGAAAAAGCCGTCGCCGTCGCGGGCGCAGTTGATCGAGCGGACCTCGTCGGTCGCGGCGTCGAAGGCGAAGATCTGCCAGCGCTGCTCGTCCGTCCGGATCGTCGGGAGGAGGAGCACGCTCACGTTGCCCGGCGTCAGGCTGCCCACGAAGTCGACTTCCTTGGTCGGCTCGTAGAAGGGGTTGCCGGTCATGTCCTTCGCGCCCAGCGAGTCCTTCGCCGATGCCGGCCGCGTCCGGTTGCGGCTCCGGCGGTAGCGGACCTCGCGCGTCCGCTTGAGCTCGGCGCCCGCCAGCACGTAGCGGTCGACGAGGAGCGTGCGGTCGACGAGGGGGACCGGGACGCCCGCATCGTCCAGGAGTCGCCCGTCGGCGCCGGCCGTCGCGCCGCCGTCCTCGCGCTTGTGGAGCGGGTGGAGGTCCGGGTCGTCGCTCCCGATCGCCTGGCGGAACAGGTAGACGTGCGTCCCGTCGCTGAGGACCTGGAACGGGGCGTCGGCCGTGAGCCGCGCCGTCGTTGAGAGGAACGGGTCCTGGTCCGAGGGCGGGAGGCTGCCGTCCTTGACCTCCTTCGTCGTCCCCTGCTTGACGGCCGGCATCTGGACCGTGTCGAGCACGGCGAACCCGGCCTGCTCGATCTCGTGGGGGAACGCGACCGGCTTCGGGTTGGGGAGCCAGAAGTCGGCGTCGATCTCGCTGGTGTCGGCTTGGGACATGTCGCCCGCGGCCAGGTCGAGGACGCTGTAGTAGATCCGACGCCGGTCGTCCATCGCGAACGCGACGACGGTCCCGCGGTGGTTGACGAGCGCGCTGTGCTTGTAGGGCCGGTCGGCGTAGGAATGGAGGAGGGTCCGCTCGAGGGCTGCGTTCATCGGGGCGTCGGTCGGGCTGGCAGGGACGCACGGGCCAGCGGGAGGTCAGGGAGGCGAGGTCGCAGGCCGCCACCAGAGCCTGACGGCGGCCTGCGAAGACGGGACTGGGCGAGCGGGATCAGCCGGTCGGCGTCAGGGTCGCTTCGCAGGTGGTCTGGGCGTCGATCGGGCCGCCTGTCGTGCTCTGGACATCCATGGTGTACGTGAGGGACACGGTGCCCCCCTCGTCTCGCGTTCCGGTCCCGGAGAATGTGATGGCCATGCCGTCTCTCTGGCTCACGTCGTCGCCGACGAGCGTAATCGCGTTCGCGTCGACGGTGGCTGGCGAACTGACCGCGTCACCGGGCGAGTTGAACAGGTTCTCCACGGTCACCCGGCCGTCCCCCGACCCGCGCACGATGGTGGCCGAGTAGGCGTCGCTGACGGTGCCGGAGCGGGGGTTGCCGTTGACGTCGGTGCCCATCTGGCTACACGTCTCCGTGACGGAGTAGGTGCCGAGGTAGTCGTCGACGGTCACGACGGGGGCGCCGGGCTCGTCATCCATCGAGACGGCGTCCGAGACCTCGTCGGAGATCTGGTCGGTCACGCCGGACACGGCGTCGGGCATCGCCTCCCGATCGGGAGCGCCGTCTGTGGACGTGTCGCCACACGCCGGGAGGAGGAGGAGGGCGGCAGCGAGAGCGAGAAGGGTGGTCTTCATGGGTAAGGGTGAGGGTGAGGGTGAGTGACACGCGCGCCATCGGTGGCGAGCGCGGCGGGTGGCGCCTTGCGCCGTGGTCTGTTACTGGCGGTACTGCGCCGTGCCCTGCCCGGGCGGCATGCCGGTCTGGAACGTCCCGGCGTATGGGGGCTCGGCGCGGATCCAAGCCTCGAAGCGGGAGAGCCCCTGGACGGCCGGCGCCCCCTCGCTTCCCACGACGTGCTCGAGGTGGATCACGTCGTCCGCGTCGACGAACCCGTAGACCGTCATGGAGTCCCGGACGGCGATGGACCCGGGCGGCGGGCCGTCGGGACCGGTGATCGACGCCACGACGCCGGTCCCGTAGAGCGACCCGTCGCGGTCGTGCTGGTCCATCGTCACGTCGTAGCACACCTCGACGCCGTCCCACTCGGCGGCCTGCGTCGCGTCGTAGGTGTGGCAGAGGACGCGCGGGCCGACCTCAGAGACGGCTCCGAGGTACGGGCCGGCCTCCTGGGCAGGAAGGCCGAGCCGGACGAACTCGGTCGTCGGCGATACGGCCTCCGCCGATTCGGCTGCCGTGGCGTCACCGACGGTGTTGGGAGAGGACGGCGGGTCAGCGTTGGGCTGACACGCCGCTAGGCTGGCGGCGGTCACGAGCACGACGAGGAAGCGGGTCATGACGACGGCGGGGCGCGGGACGAGGAGGGGCGTGCGAGCGGCGTGGGTATCCACTCCGCGACCTACTCCCCGTAGTCCGTCTCGTAGTCGAGCACGGCCGTGCCGGACGCAGCCGGCTCGCTGGCCCAGTACGACCCCTCGTACCGCACCACCTCGACGACGCCGTCGCCAAAGTCGATCGTTTCCGGCGTGTCGTAGCGGGCGTACCACGTCCGGTCGCCCTCGGCGGCCTGGAGGTGGATGACGTCGTCGTTGGCGATGTGGCCGAACAGCTCGACCGAGTCACGGTCGGCCGGGGCGATCAGGCCGGGGTCGTCGTCGGTCTGCCGGACCGAGACGCGGGTGCCCTCCCCGTAGAGCGACCCGTCGCGGTGCTGCTGCAGCTCGACGAGGTAGCAGGTCTCCTCCCACTCCCCGGAGGGCGCCGTGTCCATGTTGCAGAGCCGGACGTCGCCTACCGAAGCGGGACCCTCGACCCGGTCGCTCACCAGGGCGATCTCGCCCTCGTACGGCCCGTCGTTCGGCGGCATCTCCGGGGGCGCGCCGGCGCCTGGCTCCACCGACAAGCCGGTGGAGCGTTCGGGAGCCAGGATGGCTTGATCCTCGACCGGCACCGCCGCCTCGTCGGGTTCGCCGCCGCACGCGGCGAGCAGGGTGCACAGGAGCAGGGGAAAGATCCGAGTCGGTCGCATGAATGGGAGGGGATCGTCAGAGGGAAGGCGTTCGCCGTCGGTGCGGTCTACCGGTGATGGCTGGGCTACGCTGCCGTAGTCCGAGGGTGGGGGTGGTGGAGAGCGCCAGGGCCGATCCCCCGCGGCGGACAGATCGGCGTCCGCCGCGCGACATCGCTCGTCTGAGCCCGACGGGTGAGCGACACCAGGACGTAACGTGCCCACAGCCCGCGACGAGGATCGGACGACCTGCGCCGCAGATCGGACATGGACAGCCCAAACCGGCTGTTGTGCGCCGAAGACCGGCTATTCCTCACCGTCCGCGATGCCCTCTCCCGTCCTGCCCGGCACCGCCGCGGCGTCGGCCGGGGCGACGCCCAGCACCGCGTGGAACGCCGTCCGAAACCCGGAGGCGCTCGTGAACCCGACCTCCCGCTGCGCCTGCTTCACCGACCGCCCCGCGGCCAGCAGCTCGGCCGCCCGCTCGACGCGCGCCCGGCGGAGCCGCTCGACCGGGGACTCGTCCGTGAGCGCCGCCAGCTTGCGGCGGAGCTGGCGGGGGCTCAGGGCGAGGGCGTCCGCGAGGGCCGCGACACCGAACGTAGCGTCAGCCATCCGCTCGGCGATCGCGGCGTCGAGGCCGGTGAGGAAGGCGGCCTCGGCCGGCGGGAGCGCCTCGGCTGGCGCCTCCTCTCCGGACGCGCCTCCCGCCCACAGCGCGCGGAGCGCCCGGCGCTGCGCGATCAGCCCGCCAACGCGGGCGAGCAGGACGTCGGCGTCGAACGGCTTGGCGAGGTAGGCGTCGGCGCCGCCCTCGAACCCGGCCGTCTGGCTCTCGGCGTCGGCCCGGGCCGTGAGGAGGACGACCGGCACGTGGCTTGTCAGAACGTCCCGCTTGAGCGCGTCGAGCACGCCGAGTCCATCGACCTCGGGCATCATGAGGTCGGTGAGGACGAGGTCTGGGACGAGGTCCCGCGCGCGCTCGATCCCCTCGGCCCCGTCCGCGGCCTCGGCGACCCGGTAGCGACCGTCGAGGTGGGTCCGGAGGTAGGCCCGGAGGTCGGGGTGGTCCTCGACGACGAGGACGAGGGGGCGGTCGTCGTCGTCGAGGTCAGCGGCATCGGCCTCCGTGGCCGGTCGGGACCGCGCCTCGACGGCGCGCGCGGAGGGCCGAGCCGGGGGGGCGCCGCGTCTCCCGTCACCGCCGACCCCGACCGGTCTCGCGGGTCCGGCCGCCGTGACGTCAGGGAGCCGGGGTACGCGCAGGGTCACCGTCGTCCCCTCGCCGACCGTGCTCTCGACGTCGACGGCCCCGCCGTGGAGCTCCACGATCTCGCGGACGAGCGAGAGGCCGATGCCGGTGCCCTCCCCGCGTCGGGCCGCGTCCGTGTCGCCCTGGTAGAACCGGTCGAACAGCCGGTCGAGGTCGTCCGGCGCGATGCCGGGGCCATCGTCCTCGACGACCACGACGGCGCTCTCGGCGTCCGACCCGACGCGGACGGCAACGCGCCCTCCGTCCGGCGTGAACTTGACGGCGTTGGCGATCACGTTGTAGAGCGCCGTCTCGAGTTGGGCGGGGTCGACCGCGGCGACGACGGGCGACGCGGGCGCGCGGACCGAGAGGTCGAGCCCCGCTGTCGCGGCCCGCGAGCGGAACGCGGCCACGCGCGTCCGGACGAACGCGCCGAGGTCGACGGTCTCGGGCCGGAGCGTGACCGCATCGGCGTCGAGGCGAGCCAGCGTGAGCAGGTCGTCGACGAGACGGCGGAGGCGGCGGCCGTTGAAGGCGGCCCGGTCGAGGAGCGGCCGGGCGCGGGCCTCGATGTCGAACCGGCCCCGGCGGAGGTCGTCGAGCGGGCCGAGCACGAGCGCCAGCGGCGTCCGCAACTCGTGGGACACGTTGACGAGGAACCGCGTCTTCGCTTCGTTCGCTCTGCGGAGCGCCGCCGTCCGTTCGTCTACCGTCGCCTCCAGCTCGCGCTGGCGCTGCTCGAGCGCGCGGACGCGGGCGCGTGAGGCGACCCACCCGACGGCGCCCAGCCCGAGCAGAGCCGCCAGCCCGGCGCCGACCCGGAACGCCCACGTCTCCCACCAGTGCGGCGCGCGGACGACCGCGACCTCGCCGACGCCCCCCCACGCCCCGCCGAGTCCGGCCTGGACCTGGAACGTGTAGTCGCCTGGAGGCAGGTTTGTGTAGACGGCCTCGCGTCGGTCGCCGGGGTCGCGCCAGCCGTCGTCGTAGCCGACGAGCCGGACCCGGTACTGCACCGACTCCGGGTAGTCGAACTCGGCCGCCGTGAACCGGACGGACAGGTCTCGCTCCCCGGGCGCGAGGTCGAGCCGGTCATCGTAGACCTTCTCGCCGCCCGCGCCGGCCGCGCTCAGCACGAGGGCCGGAGGCGGCTCGGGCCGCCCGATCACCCCCGTGTCGAACACGGCGACGCCGGCCTGGGTCGGGACGTAGAACCGTCCGTCCGGGGTCATGGAGCCGGCCGGCTGGTACGCCCCGTTGGCCTCGCGGTGCGGCATCCCATGGTGCTCGGAAAAGGCGACCGGCGTCACCCTAGCGGACCGGCCGTCGGCGATCGCACGGGTCGTTCGTTCGGCGTCGTCCCGGTCGATCCAGAACACGCCGCGGTTCGACGTCACCCAGAGGCGCCCCCGGCCGTCCGGGAGGACCCGGTGAAGGCTCACGTCGGGGAGCCCCTCGGCTCGTCCGAGGCACGCGGGGCGGCCCGCCAGCGGGCCGCCGCCGGTCCCCCGCAGCCGGCAGAGCCCGGCGTCTTCTGTGGCTACCCAGTGCCCCCCACTCGGGTCCGGCGTGACGTCGCGGACGTTGTCGGAGGCCAGCCCTGACGACGCCCGGAGCCACGAGGAGACTCCGGCGCGGGTCGCGTAGAGGATTCCTCGGCCCTGCGTCGCTAGGAGGACGCCGTCCCCCCACGGCTCGATGTCGACGACCGGCACGCCTCGGAGGACCGGCCGCCACGGCCCGCCCTCCCGCCCGACGAGGGCGCCCTCGGTGTGGCCGATCCACACGTCGCCGCGGTCGGTCTCCAGGATGGTTCGTGCCGCGTACGTGCTGTCCATCGCAACCTCCCGCCAGTCGGCCCTGCTCTTCCGAAAGACGCGGCTGTAGGCGCTGAGCCAGAGGTCTCCGTCGGCTCCTTCGGCGAGGGCCGTGGGCCACGAGATCGTCTCGGTCTCAACGGCCGCCTCGCCTCGGACCCTCACGAGCGCCTCGGGCGACCACGTCCCCGCCCAGACGTCGCCGGACCGTGTGGCGAGCACGGGGTACGTGTTGCCGAGCGGCCCGTTCGGCCCCGACACCTCGGTTACCCGCCGCGGCCTCACACGGAGGAGGCGCCCCCCCGTCACCCACACGCCGCCCGCGCCGTCGGGGACGATCTGCACGCTCGGGAGCGCGCCGAGACGGACGACTCGGGTTCCGCCCGAACGGAGGTAGCCGTCCGAGACGTCCCACGTCGTCCGTCCGCTCGTGACGGGCACGTGGAATTCGCCCGGCGTCCCCGCCAGCCCACGGCGGACGCGGTACGCGCCGTCCTCGTAGGTCGCCCACAGGCGCCGGCCGTCCCCACCTCGCCGGTTGAGCAGGAGGCGCAGGGGGCCATCGGGGGTTGGGACGGACCGGTACACCTCCCACTCGAGACCGTCGACGGACGGGGACGGCGCACTGGCGAGCCGTTGGCCGTCGGATATGTAGAGCTCTCCCTGGAGCACGACCTGAACAGACCGCCCGCTCCGCAGGACATTCGACGCGTGCGTCACCTGAAGCGGTCGCACAGATCCGTCTGAGAGCCTGCGGACGAAGGTCCCGCCCGCGTCGGCGATCCACCCCAGCCTCGAGGCTCGGACGTTCCCGGATTCGCCCCCCGCTCCGCGCGAGACCGGCTGTGCCGTCTCGTCTTGTACCTCCCAGAGACCGCGCCGGGTCGGAATCCATACAGCGCCGGGCCTTACCTCGACCGCGCCAAACGCCCGGCCAGGAGGTAGGCCGAACCGCTCGGTGAGGTTGTCGAAGCGGCCTTCACGGTATCGCCCGATGGCCCCGTTCTCGAACCCGACCCACACCTCGCCGCCGCCGGTCGTGGTGATCCAGGCGGCGCGGCGGGACGGGGCAGCCTCGGCGTCCGGTACCGCATGGAACGCCAGCCCGTCGAACCGGACGACCCCGTCGTACGTCGAGACCCACAGGAGACCGTCGGGGCCGTAGGCGGCACCCGTCGTGTGGTCGAGCGGCAGCCCGTCCTCGCTTCCCCACGCCGCGACGAGGTACCGAGCGTCGAGAGCAGGGCTTAGTGATTGGGACTGGGCCGGGACCGTGACGGCGATGCCTAGCAAGACGCCTAGGCACGCTCTTGCCGCGCCGCAAAGATCGGCCATTGCGAGTCGAAGGGTCGGACGAGCCACGGTGGTCGGTGGGAGCGCCGATAGGATACCGCCCTCCCCTGGCAACGCTGCACTCGCAAGACCAAGGCGGCCCGTCCGGGAAACGGCCCATTCGCAGGCCCCACGGCAGTCCCCCCACGTCCGCCCTGACGTCGCGGACTGCGCTCGGTAGCCCGTCCGGCCAACAGCGTCCGGGGACCTCTCCATTGCTGGTTCCCCACGGTCGCCCTCTGCAGCGCGATCCGAGCCGGGCACCGGTGCTCCCGAGTCAGGTCCCGTCGCCGAACGCGCTCCGTATCTCGGCCTCGGCGTCGGCCCGGTCGAACGCAGCGAGGTACGACTCCGTGACCGCGATCGACGAATGGCCGAGCGCCTTCGAGATCGTGTTGACCGAGGCCCCGTTCTGGCGGAGCACGTCCCCAACTCGGCTTCTGCACCGCGCAGGAGCCGGTTTCGTTATCCGAGCCCCCCGTTCCCGGCCCCCAGTGTGGCCTCTCCGCCGCCTAGCGTTCGACGCGGCCGGAGCCGGAGCCCCCAGCCAGCTTTTCGACCTCGTCAGCCGAAGTCAGGTTGAGGTCGCCGGAGATCGTCTGCTTGAGGGCACTCGCGGCGACGGCGAACTCGAGGGCGTCGGCCGCCGCGTCCTTCGTCAGGAGCCCGTGGATGAGCCCGGCCGCGAAGCTGTCGCCGCCGCCGACGCGGTCGACCAGGCGGACGTCGTAGACCCGGCTCCGCGTCGCCTCCGCGAGCGGGGCCGCGCGCCCGGCGCCGCCGAGCAGCATCGCGCTCCACCCGTTGTCCGACGCGCTGTGGCTCTCGCGCAGCGTGATGGCGACGGCGTCGAACCCGAAGTCCTGCGTGAGCTTCTCCGCGAGCCGCGCGTAACCGGCCTCGTCGAGCGCGGCCTCGTCGGCCGCGTCGGCGCCCGAGCCCTCGGTGCGGACGCCGAGCGAGCGGTCGGCGTCCTCCTCATTCGCGATGCACACGTCGACGTGCTCCATGAGCGGGCGCATCGTCGCCTGGGCCTCGTCCGTCGTCCACAGCTTCGAGCGGAAGTTGAGGTCGCACGAGACGGTCGCCCCGGCCGCCTTCGCCGCGCGGCACGCCCGCTCGACGGCCCGGCGTGGCTTCTCGCCCAGGGCCGGCGTGATCCCGGTCCAGTGGAACCAGTCGGCCCCGTCGAAGGCGGCGTCCCAGTCGACCTCGCCCGGATCCATCTCGGACACGGCCGAGTGGGCGCGGTCGTAGACGACCTTCGAGGGCCGCTGGCTCGCGCCGGTCTCCAAAAAGTAGATCCCCACGCGCTCGCCGCCGCGCACCACGTACCGGGTGTCGACGCCGAACTGGCGCAGCCGGTTGACGGCGGCCTGCCCGATCTCGTGCGTCGGGAGCTTGCACACGAACCGGGCGTCGTGGCCGAAGTGGGCGAGCGAGACGGCGACGTTCGCCTCGCCGCCCCCGAAGGTGGCGTCGAAGGACGTGGCCTGGGCGAAGCGCTCGAAGCCGGGCGTCGAGAGCCGGAGCATGATCTCGCCGAAGGTGACGACAGTAGCCATGGGTCAGCCGCGCGCGGCGGCGATGGAGTCGGAAAGGCGCCGGGCGTTCGCGGTGAGCGTGCCGTAGTCCCCGGCGGCGACGGCGCGGTCGTCCCAGAGCGCGCCGCCCACGCCGACGGCGACGGCCCCGGCGCGGAGCCAGTCGCCGGCATTGTCGAGCGTGACGCCGCCCGTCGGCATCAGCCGGAGGTGCGGGAGCGGCGCGAGCACGCCCTTGAAGAACGACAGGCCCAAGACGCCTGCCGGGAAGATCTTGACCACGTCGGCGCCGGCTTCCCAGGCCGTCTGGGCCTCGGTCGGCGTAAAGCAGCCGGGCATGGCGGCCGCCCCGTGCGCGTGCGCGGCCTCGATGATGGAGGGCTTGAAGACGGGGCTGACGACGTAGCGGGCGCCTGCCTCGATGGCCTGGCGCGTGGTCTCGGCGTCGGTCACCGAGCCGACGCCGAGGAGCACGCGGTCGCCGAAGGCCTCGGCCACCCGGCGGATCTGGCCGAGGGCGCCGGGGACGGTAAGGGTGATCTCGATGGCCTCGACGCCACCCTCGAGGAGCGCCTCGACAGAGGCCACCAGGCGGTCGGGGTGCTGCGACCGGACCACGGCCACGGCGCCCAGCGCCCGGACCCGGTCGACGACGGCATCACGCACGAGAGACGGCATGGCGGACAGGGGGGGAACGAGAGCAGGCACGCCGACACGACGGTCGGCGTGCCTGCAGAAGGTCGCCGGCGGCTAGCGGACGACGGTGACGGTCTGGACGCCGGCCTCGGCGCCGGCCCGCAAGCGGACCACGTAGAGGCCCGGCGCGGCGCCCGTCCACGTCAGCGCGTGGTCGCCAGCGGCGAGCGGGCCGTCGGCGAGCGTCGCCACGCGGCGGCCGAGCACGTCGAACACCTCGACGGTCGCCTCACCTGCGGTGACCAGCGCGAACGAGACGGTCGCCCGGCCCGCGGCCGGGTTCGGCGCGACGGCCAGCTCGAAGGCGCCCCGGACCGGGGTCTCGACGGCCGTCCCGAAGGCGGCCGTCGTGCCGACGGCGGCGTAGTGGACGTCGCCGACGACGTCGGTCCCGACGACCTCGAAGTCGAAGTCCCAGCCCGTCAGCTCGCCCGAGCCGATCGGCGTCGGCGGGGCGACGAGCGAGGTCACGTGGGGCGTCGTGCCGTCCTCGTCGACGCCGCCCGCATTCGTCCACGTCGCGCCGCCGTCGGTGGAGCTGGCCACGACGAAGTCGCTGCTCCCCTCGGGGACGCCGTCGCCGGTGCCGTAGGACACCTCGACGCGGTCGAGCGAGATCGGGTCGGCCGAGTCGAAAAAGTACCACTCGAAGGCGTAGTGCCGGTTCGGCGAGAGCTCCATGAGCCCGCCCTCGAGCGCGCCGGCGGGGGCGTCGCTGATCAGCCGGACGCCCATGAACTGGTCGTCGGACGGCCGGTCGGTCACGTAGACCGTCGCGGGCCGGTAGCCACTCGCGTCGCCGAGCGGGAAGCCGCGGCTGGACTGGTCCCCGACGGTCCCCTTCGGGAGGCCGCGCGCGAACTCGCCGAGCACGTAGGACGCCGGCGAGCCGCCCTGGACCACCTGGCTGTTGTTGGAGATGAGGGTGAACCGGAAGTCGCCGGTGTCGAGATACCCGCTCTCGAGCGTGAAGACGGCCCGGCTGTTGTTGTCGACGGTCGCGTCGTTGAGCATCGTGACGGTCGCGCCGTCGTCCTTGGCGATCGTGACGCGGAAGAGCTGGTTGTCGTCGTTGTCGTAGTCGCCGAGGTGGAGCGTGGCGTCGTCGCTCCCGTCGAAGATGAGGTCGATAAAGGAGGCGTCGGGGTCGGACCCCGACGTCGAGCCGCGGCGCATGTCGAACGTGCCGCCAGTCGAGTTGTCGATGCTGCCGTGGACGGTCAGGCGGTGGTAGATCTCGCCCTGTCCGACGTCGTTCTCGTCGACGTTGGAGAGCGGGCGGAGCTGGGCGTCGGGCCCGTCGATGACGAGGTCGCCGAAGACGGTGAGCCCCTTTTCGTCGGTGCCGGGGATTCCGCGGCCCGTCCGGAGCCAGCCCTCGTCGCCGGTGACGGTCACGTTGTTGGCGACGGCGTCGGCGATGTCGATGGTGACGGTCGAGTCGACGACGACGTCGTCCGCGGCGGTCGGGACGGCGCCCGTCGACCAGGTCGCGGGGTCGCTCCAGTCACCGCTATTCGCGACGGTGATCTGGGCAGACGCAGGGGCCGCGGCCAGCAAGAGGCCGACGAGCAGGGACGAGTAGAGGTGGCGCATGGGGGTGGGGGCAAGTGGCACGGTTGCCTGTAGGATGTAACATGTCATACAGGCTGAATCCAGTATAGGGGTCCCGACGCCCTCCTGCAAGCGCTTCCGAAAAACGGGAGCTCGCCCGCTCGCTGCCCGCCCTAAGCCGCCTCGGCGTTGTGGCGGAGCGTGGCCTCGACGTGCTCGCGCGCGATCTCGAGGTGGCCGGTCATCTCGGCCGCAGCGCGGTCGGCGTCGCGGGCGAGGATGGCGTCGAGGATCCGGGAGTGCCAGTGGACCGCCGCCGTGTGCGCGTCGCCGACGGCCTCGTAGACGCCGGCCTTGATGGCGGGCATGAGCAGCTGGATGGGCCGGATAAACAGGGGCAGCACCGGGTTGTGGGTGGCCTCGGCGATCAGCAGGTGGAACGCCATGTCGAGCTGGGAGAGCCGCTCGCGGTCGTTGGTCGCCGCCGTCAGCGCCTCGATGTTGGCCCGGAGCTTGGCCGCGTCCGCCTCGGTGTGGTGGACCGCCGCCGCGGCCGCAATCGGCGGCTCGATCAGCTGGCGCGCGCCGACGACGTGGAGCGCGTTGTCCGGCCCGCTGTGCATGTGGAGGTAGAGCTCCATCGGGTTGGCGACCGAGTCGGCCGTCAGCCGCTGCACGAAGATGCCCTTCCCCTTCTCGATGCGGAGGAGCCCCCGGGCCGAGAGCATCCGGAGCGCCTCGCGCATGACGGTCCGGCTGACGCCGAACTCCCCGCAGAGCTGCATCTCCGAGGGGAGCTTGTCGCCCTGGGCAAAGGTCCCGGCGCGGATCGCGTCCTCGATGGCGGTCTCGACGGTCTGGCTCAGCAGTTCAGGCTTGCCGACGGCTTTGAAGCGGGTGCTCGACATGAGGGAGCGAGGAACGTGTCGGACAACATACAGGCCGGGCGCGTCCTAAAGCCCGAAGGCTCGGGGGAGAGCGAGCGTCAGCGACGGGAACAGGATGACGATGGCGAGGGCGACGAGCATCGCGACGTAGAGCGGCAAGAGCGGCCGCACGATCCGCGAGACGGGCACCCCGGCCACGCCGCACCCGGCGAACAGGACGGTCCCGACCGGCGGCGTGCACAGCCCGATGCACAGGTTGAGCACCATGATGATCCCGAAGTGGAGCGGGTCGATCCCCAGGCTCACCGCGACCGGCAGGAAGATGGACGTAAAGATCAGGATGGCCGGGGTCATGTCCATAAACGTCCCGACCGCCAGGAGCACCCCGTTGATGAGCAGCAGGAGCACGACCGGGTTGTCGGTCATCGTCACCAGCCCCTCGGCGACGCCCTGGGGGATCCGGTCGAACGAGAGCACCCACGAGAGCGCCATCGACGTCGCCACGAGCAGCATCACGACGGCCGTGGTCACGACCGACTGCAGGATGACCGGGCCGAGCTCGCGGACCGACACGGCGCGGTAGACGCCGACCGAGAGCACGAGCGCGTAGAGCACGGCGATGGCCGCGGCCTCGGTGGCGGTAAAGATGCCGGCCACGATCCCCCCGATCACGACGACGATGAGGCCCAGGCTGGGGAGCGCGTCCCAGAACCGCCGCGCGACCTCGGGGAGCGGCACGCGCGCGTCGGTCCCGTACCCGTTCCGCTTGGCGATCACGCCGGCGACGAGCATCAACGACAAGCCCAGGATGAGGCCCGGGATGTAGCCGGCCACAAACAGCGCGGCCACGCTGACGCCGCCCGAGGCGAGCGAGTACACGATGAGCACGTTCGACGGCGGGATGATGAGCCCGGTCGTCGCGGCCGACACGTTGACGGCGGCGCTGAACCCCTCGTCGTACCCGGCCTCGGTCATCTTCGGGTGCATCACCCCGCCGATCGCCGCGGCCGCCGCGATGGCCGAGCCCGAGATGGCCCCGAACAGCATCGACGCGATGATGTTGACGAACGCGAGCCCGCCCGGCAGCGAGCCGACAAGCGACCGCGCGAACGCGATCAGCCGCTGCGCGATGCCGCCCCGCGCCATCAGGTTGCCGGCCAGGATGAAAAACGGGATCGCAAGGAGGGTGAAGCTGTCGAGCCCGCCCGCCAGCCGCTGCGCGACGGTGCTCACGGCCGGCCCCGGGTCCACGACGGTCAGCAGCGACGCGAGCGTGGCCGACCCGATGCAGAACGCCACGGGCACGTCGAGCGCCAAGAGCACCAGGAAGACGACGAGCAGGACGGTGACGGCGAGGGCCATGGGGTGATGGGTACAGCGTGATGGGTGATGAGCGAACGGCTGGCTCCGAGTGGGGGGCGTGCCGTCGCCTTGCTCATTCTGTCGGGTTCGGTTCGGTGTCGCTGTCGTTCTGCGTGGGTTGGCCCATCACTCTTTACTCATCACCCATCCCCCGCTCAGTCCACGAGGCGGATGGTGTCGGGGGGCTCGGACGCGCCGGAGGTGTCGTCCGGCGGGCGCGTCCCGCGGAGCGTCTCGGCGGCGCCAACGGCGGCGTAGTAGGCCATGAGCAGGCCTGAGAGCGGGAGCGCGAGGTACACGACGCCCATCGGCACCTGGAAGGCGGCCGACCGCTGGCCGAGCTCGAACGTGACGCGCACGAGCAGCCCGCCTCCGACGACGAGCGCCACGATCGAGAACACGGCCACGACGACGTAGCTCGCCACCCGCGCGCGGCGACGGACCGGGAGCGCGAGCTGGGCCACAACCACGTCGATCCCGAGGTGGGCCCCCTGGCGGAGCGCGTAGGCCGCGCCCAAGAGCGAGATCCACAGCAAGAGGAAGGTCGCCAGCTCCTCGGTGTACGAGCTCGGGCTGTTGAGGAGGAAGCGCGTGGCCACCTGCCACGACACCGTCACGACCATCACGACAGTGAGGCCGATCAAGAGGGCGGCGAGCGCGCGGTCGAGCGCGGCGGTGAACCCGCGGGTCGGGGGCGTGGAGGCGTCGGTCATGGGGCGGCGGTCGTGTCGGCGGGGGCGGCCTCGGGGAGCGACCGGATGCGGTCGGCGAGGGCGCCGACGGGCGTGCCCGCCAGCTCGGCGTAGATCGGCGCGACGGCCGCGCGGAACGGGGCCTTGTCGACCTCGAGGACCTCGACGCCGGCGGCGCGGACCGAGTCGAGCGCGGCGCCCTCTTCCTCGAGCCACAGCGCCCGCTGGAGCGCGACGGACTCGGCGGCGGCCTGGCGGAACCACGCCCGCTCCTGCTCGCTCATCTTGTTCCAGCGGTGCGTCGAGATCAGCAGGAGGTCCGGCGGGGCCGAGTGCTCGTCGAGCACGTAGTGGGTGACCTGCTGGTAGTGGCCCATGCCGTAGAGGCTCATCGGGCTGTTCTCGGCGCCGTCGACGATCCCCTGCTGGAGCGCGCCGTAGACCTCCGAAAAGGCGAGCGGCGTCGCGTTCCCACCTAGCAAGTTGATGGTCCGGATAAAGAGCGGGCTCGGGATGACGCGGACCTTCAGGCCTGCCAGATCGTCGGGCGTGCGGACCTCGCGGCCGTTGATGTAGAAGCTCCGGAAGCCGGCGTCGTAGTACGCCACGCCGAGCATCCGGTACGGCTCGGCGGAGGCCAGAATCTCTTCGCCGATCTCGCCGCCCAATGTTTGCCAGAGGTGCTCGCGGTCGCGGAAGAGGTACGGCAGGCTAAAGACGCCCATCTCGGGCACGAAGCTCTCCATCACGCCCGACGACACCTTCGCCATGTCGAGCGTGCCGAGCTGCAGGAGCTCGAGCGTCGCGCGCTCGGTCCCGAGTTGGCCGCTCGGGTAGATCTCCATCCGCATCGTCCCGCCGGAGAGCGCCTGGAGCCGTTCGTCGAACCGGACGAGCGCGTGGTGGACCGGCGACTCGACGTCGAGCGAGTTGGCGACGCGGAGGACGGTGACGTCGCCCTGCTCGGCGCAGCCCACCAGGAGCAGCGCGAGCACGACGAGCGGGAGGCGGCGGCGCATCACAGGCGGACGAGGCGGGCCGTCGCCCGCGACCGCTCGGTCTCGGCGACGGCGAGGTAGACCCCCGCGGGCACGGTGGCGGCCCACGTGAGGGCGAGCGGGCCCGCCGGGCGCGGACCGTCGGCGAGCGTGGCGACCCGGCGCCCGAGCGCGTCGTACACGGCGACGCGGACCGCGCCGGCGACGGGGAGGTCGAGCGCGAGGCGGACGGCCCCGGCGGACGGGTTCGGCGCGGCTCCCAAGCGGAGGCGCACGCCCCCAGGCGCGGCCTCGCCGCTCACGGCGACATCGGTCTCGATCCCGACCACCCCCCCCGCAGCGGGGACGACAAACCGGACGCGGCCGGCGCCCAGGTTCTCGTACGCGAGCGCCGCGCCGTCGAGCGTGGCGCCGGTCGGAGTCGCCGTCGCGGGCACGAGTTGCAGCGTGACCGTCGCGCCGCCGTCGGACGGGGCGACCGTAAGCGACGGCGCCGAGGGGTCGCGGAGGTCGGCGGAGAGCGTGAGCGGGGCGTCGGCCTCGACGAGCGCTGACCCGTCCCACCGGATCTCGGCGCCGCGGACCACGCCCCACCGGGTCACGGCGTCGCCCTCGCGGCCGACGGCGGCGAACGCGGCGTCGGTCGCGAGGCGGTCGGCCGTGCGCGTGCCGGGCTCGCGCTGGGTCGCGAGGTGCCACGCGCCGGCGTCGGTCGCCAACTCGGCGCTCACCAAAGCCCCGTCGGTGTGGTCGGCCGTGGCCGGGGCGGCAGCGCCGACGGGCGAGGCCGCGAGCGTGTGGAGGAACGTCCCGCCGGCGGCGTTGCGCCGCGCGGCCACCCAGCGCTGCGTCTCCTCGCGGTCGAAGTAGAAGCTCGTCCACCCGTCGTCCTCGTCGAACAGGAGCGGGCCGTCGGCGAAGAACGCGGCGTGGAGCGCGCCGCCGTCGCCGACCGCGTCGTCGGGCGCCGTCCACGTGACGCGGTTCGCCGTCCGGTCAGGCGCGCCGCGGCCGTGGAGGTGGACCTGCAGGCTCGCCTCATTCGACGCCTCGACGTGGTCGTAGACCACGAACAGCTCGTCGTCGAGGAAGGCGACGCCGCGCGTCACGACCGCCCCGCCCATGACGCCGTTGTTGGGCGCCCGCATCTCGGCGGCGTCGAAGGCCGGCCCGTCGACGAACGCCGTCTGCTCCGGCCCCTCGTTCTGCTGCATGCTGAGGTCGCGGGCCGAGAAGCCGTTGACCGTCAGGACGTTGTGGGCGCGCGCCGAGAGGTACCAGTCGCGGCGGTCGTCGGAGAACCCGTCCGGCCCGTAGCCCGGGTCGACCGCGAGCGGCGTGTTCTCGGCGTCGAGCGCGTACGAGAGCAGGTCGGGGTGGTCGTGGTTGTCGGCGCTGGCGACGCCGTGGAACAGGAGCATCCGGGTGTCCGGGTCGCCCCCGTTCCAGTCGCTGCGGAAGGCGACCTGCCCGCTCTCCAGGCGTTGCGTCGGCGAGGCGTCGGGTGCCGTCGCCGGGATCGACAGGTCCATCGTCAGGAACTCGTCGACGCTCCAGACCACGTCGTTCGTGGCCCCGGTGTAGTTGGACGTGAAGAAGGTCGTCGTGTCCCAGTTCCACTGGAGGACTTGGCCGAGCGGGGCCGTCGCGTGGAGGTCGGTCGGGGCGTCGGCGTAGGCGGCCGCAGCCATGTGCGTGGGCGCGGGCTTGGGGAAGCCGTCCTCGAGCGCCGGCATCCACCCCCGCCCGGTCCGCGTGCGGACGGCCCACTCGAACGTGGGCTGGTAGGCGGGGAACAGGTCGACGCCGGCCTGGCGGTACTGCCACAGGAAAGGGAGCCCGTTGACGAAGGTGTACAGCCAGTAGTGCGAGCCCTCGCGGTAGACGCCGTCGGCCGAAAACTGGTACCGCGTCGTCGTGTTGACCTGCTCCAGCGACAAGCGGAGCCAGTCGGCCGCGTCGGGGTGGTCGGACAACGTGAGCGCCGCCGTGCCGACGGCGTAGGCCGGCTTCGAGCGGTGGTTGTGCGGGCGCGGCGCGTAGCGGACGCCTGAGACCATGTTCTCCGCCAGGAGTGCCGCCTCTTCGGCTAGTGCCGCGCGGACCGTGGCCTCGTCGTCCGCCGTGAGCTCGCTGTGGAGCCAGTCGTAGGCGGCGCAGAAGTTTTGGAGCCACGTGGCCCGGTAAATCTCGTCGTACTCGCCACCGAAGGCGGCCGAGGTCGCCTCGCGCGGGACGTTCTGGTACGCCAGCAGGAGCGCCTGGTAGCCCTTGACGCGCGCGACGATGTCGCCGTCGACGATCCACGCGAACGCGAGGGCCTTCGCCATCTGGGCGCGGTCGCCGGGGTCGGTCGCCTCGGGGTTGCGGCTGCGGTACCGGTTGACGTCGGCCTGGACGCGGGCGCGGACCTCGGCGTAGGCGGGGTCGTCCCACTTTGCGCGGAGCGCGTCGAGGTCGTCGGCGCCGAACCAGAGCTGGGGGTGGGCCTCCGCCGCGGGCAGGACCGGGTCCGTCGAGACGGCCCAGCCGGTGTACGTGTCGTACTGGCTCTGCGCGCCCGAGGGCACGGCCAGGCCGACGAGGAGCGCGAGGAGGAGCGCGGGGCGCATGCGGGGGCGGTGGGAAGGAAAGTCGACCGGGGCAGACCGGAAGAACGGCTCAGCCGCCGGGGGGGACGAACGTCTCGCGCGCCGGCGCGAACACGTCGAGCAGCTCCCCGGCCTCGGTGCACACGGCGCCGTGGACGAGGTCGGGCTCGACGAAAAAGCTGTCGCCCTCACCGAGCGTCGTCGTGACGCCGTCGATGGTGACATCGAAGGCGCCCTTGCACACGTAGCTGACCTGGCGGTGGGGGTGGGCGTGCGGCGTCCCGACGGCGCCGGTCTCGAAGAGGACGCGGACGAGCATGAGCTCGCCGTCGTAGCCGAGGACCTGGCGTGTGACGCCCGGGTCGGGCGCCTCCCACTCCACCTCGGCGGCCTTGACGAACGGGCCGGAGCCCTGGATAGACGACTCCATGGGCTCAGGTAAAGTAGAGGCCGCCGTTGATCTCGAGGGACTCGCCGTTGACGTACGACGAGGCATCGGAGGCGAGGAAGAGGACGGCCTGGGCCACGTCGTCGGCCTCGCCCTCGCGCCCGGCGGCGGTCGTGTTGGCCGTCCGCTGCCGCGCGTCGTCGGGCGTGAACGTGTCGTGGAACGTCGTGTTGATCAAGCCGGGCGAGACGGCGTTGCAGCGGATCTTGCGGCCCGAGAGCTCTTTCGCGAGCCCGCGCGTGAGTGTGAGCACGCCGCCCTTCGAGGCCGCGTACGCGACGGCCCCGCCGCCGCCGCCATTCCGCGCCGCGAGCGACGACAGGTTGACGATCGCGCCGCCGTCGTTCATCCGCGCCGCGGCGGCCTTGGTCACGAGGTAGACGCTCTTGAAGTTGACGTCCATCACGCGGTCCCACAGGTCCTCGCTCATCTCGGTGATCGGGCACCGCTCGAGCAGGCCGCCCGCGTTGTTGACCAGGATGTCGATGCCCCCGCCCAGTTGGTCGCAGGTCTCGGCGACGAGCCGCTCGACTTCGTCGGCCTTGGTGACGTCGGCCTGGACGGCGACGGCGGTGCCGCCGGCGTCGGTGATCTCCCGGGCGGCGGCCTCGGCCTCGTCTTTACTGGAGCGGTAGTTGATGGCGACGGCGGCGCCGGCCTGCGCGAGGCGGTGGCAGATGGCCTTGCCGATGTCGCGGCCACCACCGGTGACGAGGGCGGTCTTTCCAGAAAGGTCGAGCACGGGAGTACGGGGTTGGGTTGAGTGCCGGCGGCGGTCCGCCAGCCGGGGAGGGTGAGCTAGCGGACGGGGCGGACGGCGGCGTTCCCGGTCCAGGAGACGGTCCGGCCGCCGACCGTGGCCGTGTGGGCGCCGTCGCTCGGCGCGCCGTTGTTGACGAGGACGTGCCATCGCGCGCCGTCGTGGTCCTCGATCTCGACCACGCTCGCGCGGTCGTCGGCGCCGAGCACGCGGACGGCGGCGACGCGGGGGCGGGCCTGGACCGAGCTCTCGGTCGCCCCGCTGAAGTAGCCGTGCGGCTCGATGACGGTTGCGAACAGGTGGTCGGCGGCGCGGCGGCGCAGGACGAGGAGCGGCTCGCTGGTCAGGTTAAAGTCGGGGTCGTTCGCGCCCGTCCGGCCCATCAGCACCTCGGTCGGCGCGGAGCCACTCGTCGTCACCGAGTAGTAGCGCCCGCCGTCGAGCCAGGTGAACTGGACGTCGCCCGTCGCGCTCGCGCGGCCGGTCTCCCAGACGTGCTGGTAGCCGGCATCGTCGCCGAGGGGGCGGAGCGCGTCGGCGTGGCCGGCCAAGTCGAAACTCGCCGTGATCGGGACGCCGTCGTAGTGGACCGGGTAGTCGTACTGGTGCTCGGCGTCGGAAGCGAGCCGGAACAGGTCGATCAGGATCGGGTGATCGAACGCGTCGTCCTCCACGAGCAGCACGGTCCGCTGCATGTCGACGCCGGGGTAGTAGTCCCGCGCGAACGCGCTCACGCTCTGGACGCCGTCGCTTCCGTCGCCGTCGAAAAAGTGGCGGTCGGCGTGCATGGCGTCCGCTTCGCGGCGGTCGCCGTCGTTCTGGCTCCGGCCGTCGACCACGACCGTGTTGTGCGCCAACGTCTGCTTGGCCCAGGTGTCGTTCTCCGGCAGGTATCGCCCGCCGTACTTGGGCTCGACGTTGACGAACCGGGCGAACCCGTAGTCGTCGAGCACGTCGCGGCCCTGGTCCCACAGGATGAGCGACAGCTTGTCGAAGTGGCCGTGGCCGAGCCCGTGGACGCCGTACTTCATCAGGGCGACCGTCTGCCCCTCCCCCGTCCCGGCGCGCAGGATACCCAGCCCGCCGCCCTCACCGTCGGCCCCGTCCCTGAACTCGACGCTGTCCCACGTCATCTCGGGGATCGTCTCGGCGGCGTCGAACGCGCGGGCGACCGCCAGCCCGGAGCCGTTCAGGACCACGCGGCCCTGGAAGCGGGCGACGCCCAGGAGCGTCGGGTCGCCCCCGTAGCGGTCGTAGACGAGGTCGGTCCCGAGCACGACGCCGGGCGCGGCGACGTCCATGTACAGGCTGCCGTCGTTGAGGGCCGGGAAGGTGCCGTCCGGCCACGCGGTCTGGACCGTCGCGTAGAGCGCCTTCTCCAGGATCCCGTCGCGGTGGGCGTAGATGCCGCGCTCGGGCTCGTTGCGCTCGATGGCCTCGGCAAAGTAGAAGAACGGCCAGATGGCGTAGCGGGCGTAGTACGGCCCCTCCATGTAGTAGCCGTCGGGCGAGAACAGCTCGTCGAGCTGCTTGAGGAAGCCGGCCTCGCCGCTCTTGTCGGTCCCCAAGAGCGCCTGCTCGACCAAGTCGGGGTCGCCGAGCACGTAGCCGGCCATCCCCACGCTCGCGGCCGCCCACGTGCCGTGGTTGTGGACCCGGTCGAGCGAGAACGCGCCCTCGCCCGTGAACCAGTCGAGCATGGGCCGGAACACGCCCGCCTCGATCGTCGCCCGCTCGTCGGCCGTCAGCGCGTCGTAGACGGCGTCGTAGCCGACGATGGTGTGGACGAGCCAGACGTTCTCGTTCAGGAGCTGGTGGAACAGCTTGCCCGGCACCTGGCGCTCGCTCAGCTGGTGCGGCCCGAGCGCCGGGTACATCTCGGCGTACTGCACCAGCATGTCGCGCACGAAGTCGGCGTAGCGGCGCTCGCCGGTGATCTGGAACAGCGTCCCAGCCGCCAGCATCTCGCGGTAGTTCTGCTTGTGGCGTTCGTGCGCGTAGCCGCCCGCCTCGCCCGGCGGCGGCGTCTCGATCGGCGCCGCGAACGCCGCCTCCATCATCGCGACGTCCTCCGCGATCGTCGCGTCGAGGAGGGCGTACCGGCCGCGCGCGGCGCGGATCGCCGCGATCTCGTCGGCGTCGACGAAGACGTTCGGGTGCGCGGCCCCGGTCGCCGCCGCCGGGCCGCCCGCGACGGTGGCCGGCCCCTGCGCGCACGCGGCGGTGCCCAAGGCCAGCGCGGCGAGAGGAAGGAGGCGGAGCACGAACATCGCGGGCGAGGAGGGGGCGGGTCGCGTCCGTCGACTGTGGGAGCGCTTCCGGTTCGAGACGCAGTCTACTTGTAACATGTCATACAAGTCAAGGCGATCGCCGTACTTTGCCCGCTCTACGCCCCTGCGAGTCCATCGGCGGCGGCCGTGGAGCCCTCCGACCTCGACCTCTCCCCATGATGCGCTCCCTAACGCTCCTCGCTGCCTTGACCGTGGCGGCCGCCTTCTCGACGGTGGCCGCCCAGACGGCCGTCCACGTCGCCACATCTGCCGAGCTCGACGCCGCCATCGCCGCGGCCGAGCCGGGGACGGAGATCGTCATGGCCGACGGCGAGTGGAGCGACGTCCGCATCCGGTTCGTCGGGACGGGGACGGCCGAGGCGCCGATCACGTTGCGCGCCGAGACGCCGGGCGGCGTCGTCGTCCGGGGCGCCTCGGACCTGTGGCTGGCGGGCGAGCACCTGGTCGTCGACGGGCTCCACTTTCGCGACGGGGCCACGCCCTCCGGCGCCGTCATCCGCTTTTTCGTCAGCGACGACTCGCTCGCGACCCACAGCCGGGTGACGAACTGCGCCATCGTCGGCTACAACCAGCCGCAGCGGAGCGAGACCGACCTCTGGGTCCAGTTCAAGGGGCGCCACAACCAGCTCGACCACTGCTACCTGGCGGGCAAGTCGAACCGCGGCCCGACCGTCCGGGTCGACCTCGACGGCAACCCGAGCATCTACAACTATCACCGGATCGCGCACAACCACTTTGGCCCGCGCCCGCCGAAGGGCGGGCCGAGCGCCGAGACGATTCAGATCGGCGACAGCGGGACGTCGATGACGCCGAGCCACACGCTCGTCGAGAACAACCTGTTCGACCGGTGCGACGGCGAGGTCGAGGTGATCTCGAGCAAGGCCAACTTCAACGCGTTCCGGGGCAACGTCTTCTACCGCAGCGAGGGCTCGCTCGTCACGCGCCACGGCAACTACGCCGTCGTCGACGGCAACGTGTTCATCGGCGACGGCGCCAACCCGTACTACGGCGGCATCCGGCTGATCGGGACCGGCCACTGGGTGACGAACAACCACTTTGTCGGCCTGCGGGGCCAAGAGTTCCGGGCGCCGCTCGCGATGATGAACGGGATCCCGCGGTCGTCCATCAACCGCTACTTCCAGGTGACCGACGTCGTCGTGGCGCACAACACGTGGGTGGACTCGGGGTCGCCGTGGCAGATCGGCGTGGGCTCCAACACCGACCAGGCCGAGGTCCTCCCGCCGTCGGAGATCCGGTCCCTCCCGCCGACGCGGACGGTCCTGGCCAACAACGTGATCTACAACCCGGACGGCGGCCCCTCCCCCATCGTCCGCTACGACGCGATCGACGGGATCGACTTCCGTAGGAATGTGATCGACAACGGGGGCGTGCCGTTCGAGGGCGTGGAGGGGCTCATGGAGCGGGACCTCTCCTTTGCCGAAGTCGCTGAGCACATCGGGGTGCCGATCTCGGGGCTGGACGGGGTCGCCGTACACCACGGGTTCGAGTTCGACCGGATCGACCACGACCTGTTCGGGCAGCCGAGGGCCGAGCACAACGCCGTCGGCGCGACGAACGGGACGGTCCCCGAGGCCGTCGACCTTCTCGACCTGTCCCGCTACGGCCCGAGCTGGTACGCCCCCGAAACAGACCGCCGCGAGCCCCGGACGCATCCGGTGGCCGACGCTGCCGCGCTGGCGGCGGCTGTGGCCGCGGCGGCCGACGGCGACGTGATCGCGCTGGCACCCGGCACCTACGAGATCGGCTCGTCGCTGGCGATCGACCGCGAGCTCACCGTCCGCGCCGCGGACCCCACAAACCGGCCGACCATCCGCTACGTCGGGGGCGCGGGGACGGCGGCGTTCGCGATGCACCCGGGCGGCCACCTCCGGCTGGCGTCCGTCGCCTTGGAGGGCGACGCCGAGACGATCGCGGTCGCGCCCCTCGCGAGCGGGATGTCGAGCCTGTACACGGTCGAGGTCGAGGACGCCGAGATCTCCGGCTTCGACGCCGTGCTCCGGGCGACCAAGCACTCGTTCGCCGACCTCGTCCGGTTCGAGCGCACCGTCGTCCGGGACGTCGCGAACGGCCTGGAGCTGGCGGCCGAGGACGACGACCGGGGCGACTACAACGCCGAGGCCGTGGTCGTCCTCGACAGCCGGTTCGAGGGCGTCGGCGCGAATGTGATCGACTACTACCGTGGGGGCTACGACGAGTCGACGGTCGGCGGCACGCTCGTCGTCCGCGGCACGACGGTCACCGGCAGCGGCGCCAACGACCCGGACGACGTCCTCATCGACACGTACGGGATCATCAACGTCGAGCTCGCGGACAACACGTTCCGCGACAACGCCGTCGAGCGCGTCGCCCTCCTGTGGGGCGCCAAAAACAACACGCACGCCGACAACACCGTCGAGGCCTCGGGCGAGATCGTCGTGGAGCAGAACCTGCCCCAGCGGCTGGTCTACTAAGCCCGCCCGGCTACGACTCGTTCTCGTAGCCGGGCCGCTTGAGGATGGCCGCCCAGTCGCGCGCGCCCTCCGTGACCGACGCGAGGCACCACGTGAACGAGAAGTCGACGGTCGGCGGGGCGATCGTGTCGTGGAACGACGGCGTCACGTTGATGGCCTGGTCGTCGAAGACGTGGACGTAGGTGTTGACGTCCTCGCCCGGGCGCGACACGTTCTGGAGCACGAACGCCCGCTCGTCGGGCACGCGCGACGACACGCGGAACACGTAGATCTCCTCCTTGGCGTCGTCGCCGAGCCCGCCCTCACCGTCGGGCCCGTGGAAGTGGGGAGGGTAGCTGCCCACGCTCCCGGGCTTCGCGAGGTACGTCACGCCGAACAGGAGCCGGCAGGCGTCGACGTTCTGGTCGATCAGCTTGTAGACCGTCCGCGTCGTCTTGTTGTCGGGGTTGCCGGTGTGGAAGGCGAGGTCCGTCCCCTCGATGTCGGCGCGTTGGACGAGCTGGGCCGGGTACTTCGTCGAGCACTCCGGCGCGCGGAACTCGCTGACGTCGGCCGTCCCCGCCAGCGTGACGGTCTCGCCCAGCCCGACGTAGAGCATCCCGTCCTTCTCGACGCGGTGCGTCTCGCCGCCGACGGTGATCTCGGCCGTGCCGTCGTTGACGAAAAAGCACGCCTCCTGGTCGTCGGCGAGCGTGACGGTCTGGGGTGCGCCGTCGAGCGCGATCCGGGCGAAGGTGAGGTACTCGAGCGTCGAGTTGTCGGCGGTGCAGACCTCGATGCGGGCGCCGGGTTCGGGGCTTGCGTCGAAGAGCTCGACCTCGCGGATCTCGCCGGACTGGGGGAGGACGGCGCGGCCGGTGAGGCGGCGGTCGGGGGAGGGCATGGGGCTGAGGGAGACGAGAGAAGGGTCGGCGATCGGCCGCGGAGCGTGGGGCCGGGAGGTTGCCCACGCACGACGCCCCACGCCCTACCTCGCCATCCAGCCGCCGTCGACGGTGACGACGGTCCCGGTGACGTAGTCGGAGGCGCGGGAGGCGAGGAAGACGGCGGCGCCGGCGAGGTCGGAGGGGTCGCCCCAGCGGCCGGCGGGGATGCGCTCCAGGATCTGGCGGTTGCGCGTCGCGTCGGCCCGGAGCGCGGCCGTGTTGTCCGTGGCGATGTAGCCCGGCGCGATCGCGTTGACGGCCACGCCCCGGCCAGCCCACTCGTTCGCGAGCGCCTTGGTGAGCCCGGCCACGCCGTGCTTGCTCGCGGTGTAGGCCGGGACGGTGATGCCGCCCTGAAAGCTCAAGAGCGACGCGACGGTGATGATCTTGCCCCGCCCGCGCGCCAGCATCGGCGCGCCGACGCGTTGCGACAGCCGGAAGACGGCCGTGAGGTTGGTCTGGAGCACGTGCTGCCAGTCGTCGAGCGGGACGTCCACGGCCGGGTGGCGACGGATCGTGCCGGCGTTGTTGATCAGGATGTGGACCTCGCCCGCGGCCTCGAACGCGGCGTCCGCGAGCCGGTCCGCACCGTCGGGCGCCGAGAGGTCGGCCGCGACCTGCCACGCCTGGCGCCCGGCCTGGCGGACGGCCTCGGCGGTCCCGCCCCGCTGCGTGCTCGTGCAGACGACGTCCGCCCCGGCTTGGGCGAGCGCGACGGCGAGTGCCCGGCCGATCCCCCGACTGGCACCGGTGACGAGGGCGGTCTGGCCCGCGAGGGAGAACATCGAGAGGGCGTCCGGCGGCATGGGCGGGGGCCGGCGGCCCGCGTCACCGCGCGAGCGTCACCAGGCGGTAGTCGGCGCGGCCCTCGGCCTCCAAGACGACGAGGTAGGTGCCCGTCGGCAAGGCCGTGCCGTCGAGGGTGAACTCGGTCATGCCAGCCGGGAACGTGCCGTCGAGCACGCGCTGGACCTCGCGCCCACTGATGTCGAACAGCCGGACCACGGCCGGCCCGGCCCGGCCGAGGGCGAACGCGAGCTCGGTCGTCGTCGCAAACGGGTTGGGGACGTTGGGCGCCAGCCGCGACGCCCGGCGCTCTGGCCGGTCCTCGTCGGCCGTCGCGACGGCGTAGCTCGGGCCCACGTCCTCGGGCGAGAGCGGACCGAGTGTGCGGGGGTCGGCCGAGACCTCGTCGGCGCCCACATCCGGCGTCACGCGGGCCTGCCCGTCCATATCGGTGGCGGGCGCGAAGGCGGCGACGGCGGCGTCGAGAAGCGGGCTCGTGGGCGACGGCCGGAACAGGCCGTCCTCGGCCTCGACGAGCTCGGGGTCGGCAAAGGTGACGCCCTCGGGAAGGTCTCCCGGGCGCCCGAAAAAGATGTTCCCGGACCAGTCCGACGTGCCGACCGGCTCGAGGTCGACCTCGACGATGTCCGCGCTCAGCTTGGTCTGGACGGCGTTGTTGACGACGGTGATGTCCTGGGGCGGGAGCGACTGGTCGCTGCTGGAGCCGACCCCGATCACGAGCGTCCGGTCGTTGTCGACGAACGTGTTGTGGGCCACGACGGGCCGCTTGACCTGGAAGTAGCGGTTGAGCGGCGAGTTCTCCACGCCCTGCACCATCGACAGCGGCGCCCGGTAGCCTGTCCCCCGCAACCCCATAAAGTAGTTGTTGACCACGCGGTGGTCCTCGCCGATGATGCGGACGCCGCCGGACCCCGACACCTCCTCGCCCAGAAAAAAGTTGCCCTCGACGAGGCAGTCGTTCCCGTGGCGGAGCGTGAGCGTGCCCTGAGCGCGGCGGAAGGTGTTGCTCCGGTAGACGTTGCCGTTCGACTTGTTCGAGATGATCTCGATCTCCCCGTTCGTCTCCGTGAACAGGTTCCGCTCCACGACGACATTCGCGTACTGCATGGACCGGCTGCTCGTCCCGATCCGGATCGTCTCGGCCCCGTTGTCGCCGAACTCGGGCCGGAAGCCGAAGTGGTTGTGGTCGATCCGGTGCTCGGGCGGCGCGTCGTTGGGCGGGTCGCGGAGCCAGACCACCAAGAGCGCGCCCTCGTTCGTCTTGCGGGCGAAGTAGCAGTGGTCGACGCGGTTGAACCGGCCGTAGACCGAGACCCACTTGTACTCGGTCCGCGTGTTGGCCGGGTTGTAGTCGGTGATGACGCAGTTCGTCAGCCGGCTGTGGTTGGCGAGGTCGCTCGACGACCGGCGGAACTGGACGACGGGCGTGCCGTCGGGGAGCGCGCCGCCCTCGAACCGGAGCCCGTCGACGACGAGGTAGTCGCCGGCGATGGACAACGTCGACGAGCCGGTCAGCACGACGCCGCCCGGCGTCTCGGCGCGGAGCCGGATCGAGTCGGCCGGGGCGCCGTCGCGGTCGAAGTCGATGGCCGTGTCGGTCCAGGTCCCGTCCGCCATCGTGACGGTGTCGCCGGGCTGGGACGCGCGGATGGCGGCGCTCAACTCGGCGGCGGTCGCGACGTAGCGATCGGTCTGGGCGCCGGCGGACGCCGCGAGCGCGACGAGCGCGAGGGCGGCGAGGAGGCGGCGCGTCATCGGCCGACCGGGAGCGCGTAGGCGGCCTCGAAGAGGACGGCGTGCGTGGTGACCGCGTTGCGGTTGCCGTTCGAGAGCCAGAGGTCCTCGTAGCGCAGGTGCGAGAGCTCGTAGGTCACGTCGAGCACGAGGGGCCCGAGGGCGAGCCCGACGCCGGCCCCGAACACGTCGGCGCGGGCGGGCTCGTCGAGGAGGGCGGCGCCGGCCGGCGCGAACGCCTGGGCCTGCTCGCGGTAGCCGCCGCGGAGCGCGAGCCAGTCGAGGGCGCGGACCTCGGCGCCGAGGTGGACGGTCGCCCCGCTGACCCACGGCCGCTCGGCCTCGGTCGAGTCGGCGTAGAGGACCTCGGCGCTGGCGAGCGCCCGCAAGTCGACGTCGGCCGCGACGGTCACGCGGTCGCTCGGGCGGACCGCCGCGCCGACGGTCACGGCCGGGGCAAAGCGGACCTCGTCGGTCCCGGCTGACCCGTCGCTCCGCGACCACTCGCGCGACAGCGTATAGCCCGGCTGCCAGACGGCGTCGACGGAGAGCGCACCGGTCTCATACCCGCCGGCGAGCGCGAGCCGCGTGCCCGAGTAGTCCGACGTCCCGGTGACCGTCGTCTCGCCGCCGGTCGGCGCGGCCAAGCTGAAGCGGTTCTGGTAGCGGAGCGTGAACTCGCCGCGGTCGCGCGTCTGCTCGAGGTCGTCCGACGAGCCCGTCAAGACCGTCGCCGACACGCCGAGCGAGAACGGGCCGCGCGCGAGCGCGAGCGCCGGGGTCACGCCGTAGACGGAGCCCTCGCGGCGGCGGCTAAACTGGGCCCACCCCACCATGAGGGAGTCGCCGTCCTGGACGCGCGGGATCGGCTGGGGCCGAATCGCGCCGATGTTGGGGTCGAGCGCGTTGTTGTTCTGGAAGTAGTGGT
Organism: Rubrivirga halophila; assembly: GCF_046845755.1. Classification (GTDB taxonomy): domain Bacteria; phylum Bacteroidota; class Rhodothermia; order Rhodothermales; family Rubricoccaceae; genus Rubrivirga. The sequence continues at coordinate 4,013,344 of NZ_CP177357.1, read as the reverse complement.
CGAGGTCGGCGACGAGCGCCGCGCCCAGGCCGGCCGTCACCGATACGCCACCGGGCGCGAACGGCAGGGGGACCGCCGCCGACCCCAGCGTCGGCCGGGTCGAGCCGAGGTCCTCCTCCCAGTCCGGCCGGATGTCGTCGAAGGCGCGCGTCGGGTTCGGCGAGCCCGGCTCGTTCTCGAAGATCAGGCTGAGCTCGAGGTAGAGCCGGTTGGGCACCCAGGTCTGGTCCTGGCTGAGGGCCTGGGCTGTGGCCCCGCCGCCGAGCCGGACCTCGGCCTCGGACAGCCGGTGGAGCGCGGCCGGGTTCGAGAACAGCGCGGCGGATGTGCTGAGCCCGCTGGCGCGGACCCCGCCCATCGCCCGGGCGCGGGCGCCGACGGCCGCCTGCTGGTCGAGGCCCTGGACGGTGAGCGGCGCCGCGGCGTCCTGGGCGGCGGCCGGGGGGGCCAGCGCGAGCGCGGTGAGCGCGAGGGCGGCGAGGGTCGTGCGGAGCATAGGAGACGGGGGCACGGGCTAGCGGAGCGTCGCGCCGACGGTGATGCGGTGGACCGAGCCGAGGAACTCGCCCATCGTCCCGTAGCTGTAGTCGACGTTGAGGCGGGCGGCACGGAGGTCGGCGTTGATGCCGGCCCCGAGCGTGAGCCCCTCGGCGTCGTAGTTGACCTTGTAGCCGCCCCGGAGCGCGAGGACCTCGGCGAACGAGTACTCCATCCCGACCTGCATCTGCTGGTCGTAGTCGTTGGGTTGGTGCAGGTCGTAGGCGACCGTCAGCCGGTTCCGGGGGTCCTGGCGGACGATCCCCTGGGGCCCGACCAGGTCGCCGGTCGCCCCGAGCCGGAACGTCAGCGGCGCGGCGAACCGCTCCTCGACAAAGGCCACCTCGGGCCCGAAGTTCTGGACCGACATCGCGATGTCGAGGGAGCGGAACCCGGTCTGGTACTGGATCCCAAAGTCGAACAGGACGGCCCCGGCGCCCGTGTTGAAGGTGCCCCCGGCCCCGGAGTAGTCCCCGTCGTAGAGCGACTCGTGGACGTACTTGGCCGTGATCCCGGTCGCGAACCGGTCGGTCAGGCGCCGGGCATACGAGAGGCCCGCGGCAAAGGCGGTCGGGCTGTAGGAGCCGCCCGTGAGGCCGGGGTTGTAGGTCCCGTCCGTGTTGAACCCGAGCCGGTCGGTCCGGGTCTCGGCGATCGACCCGTAGTCGACAGCCTGGAACTGGACGCCGACCTGCCCGAAGCCGCCGAGCGACGTGGCGTAGCCGGCCGACGTGATCTGGGTGTCGACGAGGTACGGGATGTAGGTGGCCGAGACGGCGTGGCCGGTCGTGTAGGCGAGGCCGGCGGGGTTCCAGAACAGGGCCTCGGCGCCCTGGGCCAGGCCGGCGTACGCGTCGCCCATGGCGGTCGCCCGGGCCGTCGGCATCACCTTGAGAAACTGGAACGACGTCGTGCCGACCTTCTGGGCGTGGGCCGGGCCCGCGGCCACGACGAGCGCGGCGGCGGCGAGCCGGAGGAGGCTGCGGGGGGCGGTCATGGGGCTAGCGGATGATGACGAACTTGCCCTGCGTCGCCTCGCCGTCGGGCGTCGTCACGACGTAGAAGTAGACCCCGGAGGCCAGGCGCTGGTTGTTGCGCGTCTCCTGGAGGTAGGCCACCGAGTACGTCGGGCTGTCGTGCTCGATGGTCTCGACGAGCTGGCCGGCGAACGAGTAGATCCGGATCGTGGCCCGGGCCGGGAGCCCGTAGAACCCGAGCCGCAGCGACGAGTCGCTGGCGCCGCCGAAGCCGGAGTTGACCACGAACGGGTTCGGGACCACGTGGACGGCGCCGAGCGCGGCGACCGCCCCGAGCTGGGTCTCGAACGCGGTCACGTTCGTCCGCCCGCTCGTTCGGCCGTTCTCGTCGACCGAGACGACCGAGTAGTAGAACGTCTCGCCGACGGTCGGCTCGGGGTCGAGCACGACGTAGTCGCCGTCGGGGACGAAGCTGTACGTGCCGGTGTGGACGAAGGCCGGGTCGCCGGGGTTGACCTCGGCGATCGTCTCCCAGGGCCCGGCCGGGTGCGTGCTCCGGGCCACGCGGTAGTGGTCGAAGGCGCCCTGGAGGCGCGGGGCGCTAAAGCGCTCGACCGCGTCGCTCCAGGACAGCACGTTCTGGGCGCGCTCGTCGCTGGCGACGGTGAGGGCCGGGGCCGGGACCGGGATCGGGATCCGGTAGACGCCGGCCTCGGGGTTGAGCTCGGGCCGGTTGTACTCCGGCGCCGTGAACGTCCGCCCGGTGTAGGCGTGGTACGCCTTGTCGGCCACCTCGCGGATCGTGACCACGTCGGAGTTGACGTAGTCCGGGAGATCGTACTCCGAGAGGTAGGGGCTCCCGTGGCGCTTGATGACCGTCCCCTCGTCGGCGCCCGGCCCGTAGGGGAAGATGCTCGGGAAGACCGGGTTGCCGCCGTAGCGGACGGTGTCGGCGTAGCTGGCGATCGGGAAGAACCCGCGGCTCCCGTCCTCGCCGCAGTCCTCGCCGCACGACCCGCCCCAGTCGACGAGGTAGTCGTCCTGCTCGGGCGTCGTCCGCTCGCCGGGCGGGAGGTAGGCCTGCTCGGGGCGGACGGCCCCGAACCCAATCACCTCGGCGAGCGCGAACCGCGCGGTCTCGCCGACCTCGAAGCGGTACGGCCCGAAGACGGTAATCCGCCCGGTCGCCCAGCGCGTCTGGCGGAAGTTGTAGCGGCCGGCGCCGACCCAGTAGTCGAGGTAGTGCTGGTAGGCCGGGTCGTCGACGCCGCCCTCGGGCGGGATGACCGAGCCCTCGCGGAGCGGCGCGTTCTTGCGCGTGTCGACGCGGAGGTAGTTCTCGAGCTTCGACTGCCGCAAGTTGCTCGTCTCCTGGCGGACGAACCACGGCTGCTTGATCTTGACGCCGCCGCCGTACGCCTGCGTCCACACGATCGAGGAGTCGCTCTGGGTCACGTCGGCGAGCGTCTGGCCCTGGAGTGCGAGGCGCTCCGTGTCGAAGTGGAGCATCATGTAGCCCGGGGTGCCCGGCGCGTTGAGGCCGCCGCCGTTCTGGCCGGTCCGGCCCCACTCGTCGTAGTAGACGGGGTCCGGGAGGCCGGTCTGATGGTAGGTGTAGTTGAGGAACCGGAGCGGGTCGAACCGGCCACGCTGGTCGTTGTCCTGGTACTCGTCGTCGGACCACGACCCGTAGGTGCGCAGGTTGCCGAACATGTTGGGCGCGAGCCCATACGCGAACGCGATCGTGACGTCGGTGATGGGCTGGTCCGTGTCGGGGACGGTGTCGCCGTCGCGGTCGCCGGTGTACTCGAACGCGTACTCGTAGACGATGAGGTCGTCGTAGTCGGGGTAGCTCCAGGCCCGGCTCGTCCGCGTGACGGTGATGCCGACCGGCGTGGCCCACGAGGCCACGATGATCTCCTCGGCCTCGTTCGGGTCGTAGGCCCCGTTGAGCGTCCCGTCGGCCAAGACGGGGTAATTCTCGGTCCGCGTGATGGTGAGCGGGTACGACCACCGCCCGACGGTCACGTCCGGCTGGGAGGCCCCGACGCCGCCGCTGAGCGCGTGGACGCGCTCGGTCGAGTCGGGGAGCTGGGCCGAGATGTAGACGCCGCCGCCGTTCGTGTAGTGCTTGCCGTCGTAGTTGATGTCGTCGACGGTGACGGCCGAATTCCCGGGCCACTCCATCATGGGGACCTCGGTGGCGTTCCCGCCGCCGCCTTGGTGGTAGGCCCGCCCGATCTCGCCGGTGTTGAAGACGGTCTCGTGGAGCATCCCCCGCGAGTGAATCTCGAACCGGCGCTGGGCCTCGGCGGGGAACGCGGCGGCCAGCCCGACGAGGGCCACGGCGGCCAGGCGCGCAAGGGGTCGGAAGGCGGTCATCTTAGAGGTCGACGGAGAGGCCGAAAAAGAACGAGCGGGGGGCGTTGTCGTAGATCCGGAAGGTCTGGTTGGCCTCGTAGGGGAAGCTGTCGCCGAGGTAGAGCGCGAGGGCCTCGTCGGGGTCGTCGGTGAACCCGTCCGGCGTCAGGTCCGAGGGGTTCACGGCGAAGTCGTAGGCCCGGAGGTTCCGGACGTCGCGGAAGACGCGGTTGTAGTCGTAGGCCCGCTGGTTGAACAGGTTGGCGACCTCAGCGAACAGGGCGCCCTCGGCGCCGGACGCGAGCCGGAACGGCCGGGTCACCTTGAGGCTCGTCTGGTACTCCATCGGGGCGCGGGCGTCGGCGACGAGCACGTCTTGCCCGGCCGCGAACGACGTGTACGGCCGGCCCGACCGAGCGCGCGAGCGGACCGAGGCCGTCCACCGCCCGAGCGGGTGGACCCCGGCGATCTGGGGGCCGAGCGCGCGCGGCGTGGTCGCGGTGAGCTGGACGATCAGGTTGTGGGTCCGGTCAAAGTCGAGCAGGATGTCGTTGAGTCCGATCCCGGCCCGCTGCTCGTCGACCTCGCCGTTGAGCCCGCGGATAAACTGGGGCGGGGCGTCCTCGGCGCTCGACGTCTTGCCGGTCGCCACCTCGTAGCGGTAGCGGACCGACCCGCGGACGGCCCCGCGCCGCCGCTGGAGCGAGACCCGGAAGCCGCGGATGTCGGCGTAGTCGCGGTTGACGTACGACTGGTACGGGATGTCGACGCCCTCGCTGAAGAACGCGAGCTGGACGAGATTTCGGACGTCCTTGTAGTAGCCCGACAGGTCGAGCGCGAGTCCGCCCGGCAGCCCCTGCGCCACGCCGACCTCGTACATCTTGGTCTCCTCGGGCTCGAGCTCGGGGTTGCCCAGCTGGATGACGGCGAGGGCGTTCGACCGCTGGATCCGGCTCACCAACGACCGCTCGAACGGCGGCCGCTGCAGGAACGCCCCGTAGTTGAGGTGGAAGACGGTGTTGACCGAGATCGGGAACGAGGCGCCGAGGCGGGGCTGGAGCCGCGCGATCCACGACGTCCGCTCGGTCACCGCGAGATCCGGGTCGCGCTCGGCGTTGTCGCCGACGGCCGGCTGCGTCGGGTCGAAGTCGGGGTTGAGGTACGGGTTGTACCGGTCCGCGAAAAACTCGGTGTTGAGGTTGTAGGCGTCGAACCGCAGGCCGAGCCGGGCGATCAGCCCCTCGTACTCGACCTTGTCCTCGACGAACGCCCCGAGCTCGAACGGCGTCACGCGGAACGTCTCGTCCTGGGCATCGGACGGGCTCGACAGGTTGAGCCGGTTGTCGACGTCGAGGTGGTAGAGCCGCCCCTGGATGCCGCCTTTGAGCAGGTGGTTGTTGGTGATCTGGTCGTTGTACGTCGCGTCGAGCGAGTACGTCGACGACCGCTCGTTGCGGAAGTCGTTCTCCATGTACCCGACGCGGAACTGGTCGGGCGTGTTGAAAAAGCGCCAGACGCCGAGGTCGGAGGCGTCCTCGCGGAACCGGGCCGGGTCGAGGACGGCCGCGCCGGACTCGTAGTCGTTGCGGAGCACGCTCAGCGTGAGGTCCACGAACCGGCGCTCGTCGGGGACGTAGGCCAGCCGCGCCGAGCCGCCGAGCGTGGACTCGTCGAACGTGGCGAACCCGCGCTCGCGGTCCCAGAGGTACTGCCAGAAGCTGCTCGTGAAGTCGTGGCCGCGGACCCGGTTGTAGGCCCCGGCGAGCTGGAGCGAGGCGCCGCCGCCGAGCGCCACGCGCGCGCTCCCGAGCAGCTGGCGCGTCCGCTCCGGGCTGTCGGTCGGGAGCGCGTACCACTCGTCGGCGAACCGGGCCCCGATGAACGCGCGGACGCGGTCGGAGACCGGGCCGCCGACCGAGAGGTCGATCTGGCTGTCCATCCGGTCGTCGTACTCGGCCCCGAGCTCCTCGCGCGCCTGGGCCCAGACGGCCTGGGCGATCTGGGCGGCCTGCAGGCTGTCTTCGGCCGTCTCAAGCCCGTAGGCGCTGCAGAAGCTGAGGCCGATCGAGCACGAGTAGAGGCCCTCCCCGCTGTCGCCGCCCCACTCCTCGACCGAGTCGAAAGCGAGGAGGTACGGGTTGTTCTCCAGGCTGAACACGCTCCCGCCAAAGTGCTTGTAGCCCGGCGCCCGGACCCGGACACTGCCCGTCCCCTCCCACTGGTCGTGCGCGCCCGACTGCATGGCCATGTTGATCACGCCGCTCTGGGCGTTCCCGTACTGGGCCGGGAACCCGCCGGTGATCACCTCGACCTCCTCGAGCGCGTTCGCGATCGGGTCGAACGACCGGGCGCCCGTGAACGGGTTGACGATGTTGATCCCGTTCAAGAGGTAGAGCTCCTCGCCCGTCCGGCCGCCGCGGAAGTGGCCGTCCGTCGCCTCGACGGTCAGCCCGATCACGTCGGTCAGCGAGTACACGCCGGGCGCGTTCGAGACCTCGCGGGGCCGGATGATCTCGCTCGAGGCCGTCCGCTCGGGCTCGATCTCGGGCCGCTCTGCGGTCACCACGAGGTCCCCCTCGAAGGTGAGGTCCTCCGGGGCCAGGGTGAAGTCGAGCTCGGTCGTCCGGTCGTTGTTGACGACCACCCCCTCCTGCACGACGGTCTGCAGGCCGACGAACGCCGCCCGGACGTCGTACGTCCCCGGCGTCACGTTGAGGATGGTGAAGACGCCGTCGACGTCGGTCGAGGCGCCCTGGGTGGTCCCGACGATCAGGACGCTCGCGCCGATAATGGGGAGGCCGTCCGTGTCGACGACGGTCCCGCTCACCTTCCCGGTCTGGGCGTGGGCGCTGCCGGCGAGCAGGAGGGCGAGGACGCCGAGCCAGAGTCGTTGCATGGGGGTGGGAAGCGCTTCCGAGATGAGCAACGTACTTGTAACATGTCATACAAGTCAAGAGGGGACGCCGCCGTGCCCTAGACCCCTCGCTCGTGGTCACAGCCGACGTCGGGCTAGCGTCCGGCTCGACGGGCTGGCGGTCTCGATGTAGGGGGCGCGAGCGCACGGGGCCGGGCGGCGGTGGGCCTATGTTTCGGCACCCACCCTCCTCGTTCCGTTGGCCTCCTCCCCCCCGCCGGCCGTCCGCGACCCGGCCCGCCTCGCGACGCTCCGCGAGAGCGAGCTGCTGGACTCGCTCCCCGAGGAGGCCTTCGACCGGCTGACGCGGCTGGCGGCCCGGGTGCTCGGCGTCCCGACGACGCTGCTCTCACTCGTCGAGAACGACCGGCAGTTTTTCAAGAGCCAGGTCGGCCTGCCCGAGCCGTGGGCGCAATGGCGCGAGACGCCCTTGTCGCACTCGTTCTGCCAGTACGTCGTGGGCACGGGCGAGCCGCTCGTGGTCGAGGACGCCCGGCTCGACCCGGTCTTGCACGACAACGAGGCGATCGCCGACCTGAGCGCCGTCGCCTACGCGGGCGTGCCGCTGACGACGCCCGAGGGCCACGTGCTCGGCAGCTTCTGCGCCATCGACGACCACGCGCGGGCGTGGGCGCCGGAGGACCTCGAGGCGCTCGGCGACCTGGCGGCCATGGCGATGACGGAGATCAACCTGCGGAGCAGCCTGCGCAACCACCGCCTGCTGACCGAGAACGCCTCGGACATGATCTCGACGCACTCGCTCGCGGGCGTCTACCGGTACGCCTCGCCAGCAGCCCGGACGCTGCTCGGGCGCGAGCCCGAGTCCTTGGTCGGGCGGTTCGCCTACGACCTCATCCACCCCGATGACCAGGCAGCCGTCCAGGAGGGCCACGCGGCCGCCCTCGCCGACGAGTCGCGGACCTCCACGACGCGGTATCGCCTCCGGCGCGCCGACGGGACCTACGTCTGGGTCGAGACGAGCGGGCAGGTCGCGCCCGGCGGCGCCGGCGGCCACGAGGTCGTCGCCGTCACGCGCGATGTGTCGGCGCAGAAGGCCGCCGAGGACGCGCTGGCGGCGGAGCGCGAGCAGCTCGAAACGCTGACCGAGGCGATCCCGCAGCTCGTCTGGACCGCCCTCCCGGACGGCGCGCTCGACTACGTCAGCGGGCGCGTGGCGACGTTCCTGGGCCGATCCCGCGAGGCCGTGCTGGGGGCCGGCTGGAAGGACGCCGTGCACCCCGACGACGCGCCCCAGGCCTTCGCGCGCTGGGCGCACGCGCTGGCGACGGGCGAGCCTTACGAGGTCGAGTTCCGCCTGCGCGACGCCGACGGCGCCTACCACTGGCACCTCGGCCGCGCGCTCCCGCTCCGCGACGAGGCGGGCGCGATCGTCCGCTGGTTCGGGACGAACACCGACATCACCGACCGGAAGGGCCTGGAGGCCGCGCTGGAGACCGAGCGGGCCCGCCTCGAGTCGCTCTTGGACGAGCTGCACCAGACCCAGCTCCAGCTCCTCCAGCAGGAGAAGATGGCCAGCCTGGGGCGCGTCACGGCGGGGATCGCGCACGAGATCAAGAACCCCCTCAACTTCGTCGTCAACTTCAGCGAGTTCGTGGTGACCCTGGCCGACGACCTGCGCGACGCCGCGCCGGGCCTCTCCCCGGAGGCGGGCAAGCTCCTCGACGACCTCGCGGCCAACGCCGGCCGGGTGCGCCGCCACGGGCACCGGGCCGACCGGATCGCCCGGTCGATGCTGGAGCTGGCACGCGACAGCACGCCGGTGCTTGTGCCCACGGACGTCAACGCGCTCGTCGCCGAGCACCTCGCGCTGGCGTGCGACGAAGACCCCGCCCGTGCCGACGGCGTGGCCGTCGAGACCGCCTTCAGTCCGGCGGTCGGCGAGATCGCCATCGACGCGGATGCCGTCGGGCGCGTGGTGATCAACCTCGTCACGAACGCGCTCGACAGCCTGGTGGAGCGCGCGCAAGCTGGAGGCGCGTTCACGCCGCGCCTCTCGGTGGCGACCCAGCGGGCGGGCACGGGCGTCGCCGTCGTCGTCCGCGACAACGGCGTGGGGATCGCGCCGGCGGTCGTGCCCCACATCTACGAGCCGTTTTTCACCACCAAGCCGCCCGGGCAGGGCACCGGCCTCGGGCTCGCCCTCGCCTACGAGACGGTCGTCCAGACGCACGGCGGGCAGCTCGCGGTCGAGACCGAGGTCGGCCAGGGCGCCACGTTTACGGCGACGCTGCCGGACGGCGCCCCAGGCTAGGCCACGACCGGGGCGAGGGCGAAGGCGTCCGCCAGCAGGTCGTAGGACCGAAGGCGGGCGGCGGGGTCGTGAACGGTCGTGGTGACCATCAGCTCGTCGGCGCCCGCGGCGTCGGCGCGGCGCTGCAGCTCGGCGCGGACCGTCCCGGGGTCGCCGACGACGGCAATCTGGCGGTACTGGGCGACGGCCTGCGCCTCGGCCGGTGTGTAGTCGTGCGCGAGCGCCTCCTCCGGGGACGGCAGCGGCTCGAACCGGCCGGTCCGGATGCGGGCCCACGCCAGCTCCATCGTGTGCGCGAGCCGGCGCGCCTCCTCGTCGGTGTCGGCGCAGACGACGGAGACGGCCAGGATCGCGTGCGGCGCGGGGAACGCGGGCGACGGCTCGAAGGCGGCGCGGTAGGCGTCGAGGGCGGGCGCGGCAGGCGTCGGCGAAAAGTGGCTGGCGAAGGCGTAGCCCAGCCCGTTCGTCCCCGCAAAGGCGGCACTCGCGCCGCTCGACCCGAGCAGCCAGATCGGCGGGAGGTCGACGCCCGCGGGCGTGACGCGGACGGCCCCGAACGGGTGGTCCGGCGCGAACGTCCCGCGCGACATCGCGACGAGCTCGGCGAGCTGGTGCGGGAAGTGCTCGGCGTCGAACGAGCGGAGCGCGCGGATGTGGGCGGCGTCGGTGCCCGGCGCGCGGCCCAGGCCGAGGTCGATGCGGCCGGGGAAGAGGGCCTCGAGCGTGTGGTACCGCTCGGCGACCAGGAGCGGCGCGTGGTTCGGGAGCATCACCCCGCCCGACCCGACGCGGATCGTCTCGGTGGCGGCGGCGACGTGCCCGATGATCACCTCGGGCGCGGAGCTCGCGATGCTCGGCATCCCGTGGTGCTCGGCGTACCAGACGCGCGCGTAGCCGGCGCGCTCGGCGAGCCGGGCGAGGTCGACGGTCCGGTGGAGCGCGTCGGTCGCCGTCCCGCCGGACGGGATGGGGACGAGGTCGAGGACGGATAGGGCGAGCGACATGAGACCTGGGAGAGCGGCGCGGTGAACGCGCGCGCGCGCGGCGCCGGTTCGCCCTGCGGGGCGTCTTCACCGGGGCCGGGCCTCCGCCCGACCGCGGGGCACTCCTCTCCGCGTTCTACGCCCTCCCGTCCTCGTGCACGAGCGGGCGGTACCGATCGGCCGGCCCCGGCCGGCCCCACGCCTCGTAGAGCCGGACGAGCCGCCTCAGCGTGGCCTGGACGGTCCGGTGCCCCTGATCTCGGTCGTCGAGCGCCTGGAGGTCGTCCAGGAGCATCGCCTCGGCCTCGCGGTAGCGCCCGGCGTCGGTCAGGACGTCGGCCAGCTCCTGGCGGTGCTGGATGGTGGTGAGGAAGGCTGGGCCGAACTGGCCGGCGAAAATGGCGACGGCGGCTCGATAGTCGCGCTCGGCCGCGTCGAGGTGGCCCCGGTCGTGGTGGAGGCGGGCCAGGAGCGCGTGGCTCCGGGCCGTGGAAAAATGGCCGTCGCCGTAGAGCTGCCGGCGGAGGGCGAGGTCGCGGCGGAAGAGGGCGTCGGCCTCGGCGTAGCGGCCGCGGCGTTGGGCGGCCTCGCCCAGGCTCTGGAGGCTGGCCCCCAGCTCGCGGTGCCCGTCGGGGTAGAGCCGCTCGTGGATGGCGAGCGCCTCGCGGGCGGCGGCCTCGGCCTCGGCCGGCCGGTCCGTGATGTTGAGCAGTTCGGCCAGCCGGTTCAGGCTGAACCCGACGGGCGCGCTGAGGTCGCCGTGGAGCCGCCGGTCCATCGCGAGCGCGCGCCGGACGTAAGGCTCGGCCTCGTCGTAGCGGCGCTGGGTGAACAGGAGGTCGTAGTAGTCCGAGAGCCCCTGGGAGAGGAGCGGGCTGTCGGCGTCGGGGAGCCGGGCGAGGAGCGCCTCCCACTCGGCGAAGAGGCTGTCGGCCGCCCCGGCCTGGCCGGTGATGTGGCGGATCAGGCCGAGGTGGTAGAGCGGCTGGATGAGCTCCGGGTGCGTGTCCCCGAGGCGCGCGCGCCGGCGGGCGAGGACCTGCTCGAAGGCGGCCGCCGCCGCGTCGGTCTCGCCGGCCGTCTCGTAGAGCGTGCCGAGGTCGAACAGGGCCCGGAGCGTCTCGGGGTGGTCGTCGCCGAGCGCCCGGCGGCGGAGGGCGACGGCCCGCTCGAACAGCGGCCGCGCGCGGTCGTCGCGGCCGAGCCCGCGGTAGGCCTGGGCGATGGTGTGGAGGACGGCGGCCTGCACCTCGGGCTGGGCCGCCAGCTCCCGCTCAACGCGGGCGGCCCCGCCCGCGAGCATCTCGCGCGCCGTCAGCGTGTCGCCCCGTGTGGCCGTCGGGTCGGCCTGCTCGAACACGCTCACCAGGAAGGCGGCCACCTCCTCCGCCTTGGTCGCCTCCGTCTGGGCCCGGTCGCGCTCGGCGGCCAGGCGCCGCGCCTGCGTCGACGAGACCAGTGCGACCCCTAGGATGGCGGCCAGGACCACGCCGGCGAGGGCCGTCTCGGGCCGGTGCCGGCGGACGAGCTTCCCCAGCCGGTAGGCCCGCGAGCCCCGGTGCGCCAGGACCGGCTGGCCCGCCTGGTACCGCTCGATGTCGTGCGACAGCGCCTCGGCCGACGGGAAGCGCCGCTCGGGCTCCTTGCGGAGCGCCTTGAGGACGATGGCGTCGAGGTCGCCCCGGAGGCGACGGCGGAGGCGGTCCGGGCTGGCGCCGCGCGCCGCGCCGACCGCGGCGGCCGAGACGACCTCGGTCGAGCCGTCGGCCCGGACCACCGTCTCGTCGCGGGCGACGGCCGTGCTGGGCCGCTCGGGGTCGGCCTCGACCACGGCCCGGACGATCTCGCCGGCGGACCCGCCGCCCAGCCGGTACGGGCGGCGGCCCGCCAGCAGCTCGTAGAGCACGACCCCCAGGCCGTACACGTCGGACGCCGTCGAGAGCCCCTCGCCGCGCACCTGCTCCGGGCTCGCGTACTCCGGCGTCATCACCCGGAGGGCCGTCCGCGTGACCGGCATGGCGGCGGCGCTGAGGTTCGGGTTGAGCAGCTTGGCGATCCCGAAGTCGAGGAGCTTGACCGTCCCGTCGCTCGTGACCAGGATGTTGGAGGGCTTGAGGTCGCGGTGGAGGACGAGGTTCTGGTGCGCGTAGTGGACCGCCTCGCAGACGGCGCGGAACAGGCGGAGCCGGGCGCCGAGGCCGAGCCGGTGCGCGTCGGCGTAGGCCGTGATCGACCGGCCCTCGACGTACTCCATGGCGAAGTAGGGCCGGCCGTCGTCGGTCACGCCGCCGTCGAGGAGCCGGGCGATGCCGGGGTGATCGAGCGAGGCGAGGATCTGGCGCTCCTGCTCGAACCGGCGGAGCGTCGCCAGGTCCGGCGCGCTCCCCCGGATCACCTTCAGCGCGACGTGGCGGAGGAACGGCGCCTCGCGGACGGCGAGGTAGACGGCCCCCATGCCGCCCTCGCCGAGGGGGCGGAGCACGCGGTACGGCCCGACCGTCCCGCCCACGAGGGCGTCGGCCGGCGGGGCCGCCGCCGGGAGGTCGCCGAGCAAGCCGGTCGCGGCCTGGCCGAGGAACGCGTGGTCGCCGGCCTCGGCGTCCGAGGCGAGCAGGCTCTCGACCTCGCGGCGGAGCGCGGGGTCGTCGCAGGCGGCGTCGAGGAACGCGGCCCGCTCCTCGGGGGGGTGGAGCAGCGCCGCCCGGAACAGGCGTTCGAGCCGGTCGAGCGGGTCGGTCGGCATGGCGCTAGGGGGCCAGTTCGCGGTGGAGCCAGGCCCGGGCCAGGCGCCAGTCGTTCGAGACCGTCGCGTGCGACACGTCGAGCGCCTCGGCCGTCTCGTCGAGCGTGAGCCCGGCGAAGTAGCGGCACTCGACGACGCGGACCCACCGGGGCCGCTCCTCGGCCAGCCGGCCCAGCGCGCCGTCGATGGCGAGGATCTCGTCGAGCGAGACCTCCACGCCCGCCTCCGCGCCGGCCTGGGTCAGGCTGACGTGCGCGCCGCGCCGCTTGGCGGCCGTCTTCTTGCGCGCGTGGTCCACCAGGACCCGGCGCATGGTCTGGGCGGCGGCGCCGAAAAAGTGCGCGCGGCCCTTCCACCCCACCTCCTGGTAGCGGACGAGCCGGAGGTAGGCCTCGTGCACCAGGCCCGTCGGACGGAGGGTGTGGCCGGCCCGCTGGTCGCGGAGTTGGGCCCGCGCCATGTCCCGGAGCGCCGGGTACACCTCGGCGAGGAGCCGGTCGAACGATCCGTCACGGCCGGACTCCAGGTCCTGCAGGAGCATGGTCAGGTCGGGCTCCGGCACGGCACCAGGGAGGAAACGCTCTCAATAAACGACACAAACACAAGGACTCGACGCATGAATCCCCCATGAGCCCCCCTCCCCTGCTTGGGGCTATCAGGGGGCGGCGCGTCACGAGAGGAGACCCACGCGCTGACCATGCACGCCCTCATCCATCGCCTCGTCCCCCCCACGCCCGGCGACGACGACGCCTACCACCGGGGCTACCTCCTGGTGGTCGCCTGCTTCCTGACCGGCCTGATCTCGATCGGCTACGCCGTCCTCGACGCCTTCGCCGGGTTCTGGGTGGGGACGGTCGTCATGTCCGTCGTGGCCGTGCTGTTCGTGGGGCTGCCGCCCTTGTTCCGACACACCGGCTCGGTGGCCCTGGTCGCCCACCTGTTCCTGCTCGTGGGGACGGCGACGGTCGTCATCAACACGCACTTTGCCGGGGGCGCGGAGATCTTGCCGTGGCTCGCGGTCGTGCCGATCGCGGGGGCCCTCCTGATGGGTCGCCGGGCGGGCGCGTGGTGGGCGGCGCTGGCGATGGCGCTCGCGGCCACGTTCGCCCTCCTCGAGGCGAACGGCTACCGCTACGCCGTCGAGACCGACCTCCAGCAGGACCCCGTCTGGGTGACGCTGGTCCGCGTCGGGCTGCCGCTGATCGTCTACCTCCTCGCCCGGGTGTTCCAGGACGAGCGCGAGCGCGCGCTCGCGGCCCTCCGCGTGCGGAACGAGGCCCTCGAAGTGGCGATGCGCGACCTCCAGGCCGCTCAGCAGCGGCTCGTGCAGCAGGAAAAGCTGGCGGGCCTCGGGCAGGTGGCGGCCGGGATCGCCCACGAGATCATGAACCCGCTCAACTTCGTCGCCAACTTCTCGGCGCTCAACGCGGAGCTGGCGGACGAGCTGCGCGCGGCCGTCGGCGCCGGCGACGACGGCGAGGTGAGCGAGCTGATCGACGAGATCGAGGCGAACGCCGGGCGCGTCCAGGCGCACAGCCAGCGCGCCGACGCCATCGTCCGGGCCATGCTGGCCCACACACGCACCGGGGGGGGCGCCCACCGCGCCGTCGACCTCAACGGGCTCGTGAGCGACGAGGTGGCCCGTCTGGGCCGCGCGGGGGAGGACCGGGCGCCGGGCGCCCCCGTCACCGTCGAGGTCGAGGCCGCGCCCGACGCGGGGGCCGTCGAGGGGTCGCCGGAGGAGATCGAGCGGGCGCTCCGCAACGTCCTCGACAACGCCGTCTACGCGGCCCGCCTGGCCTCGCCGGCGGCGGGCGGCGCGCCGTGCGTGCGGGTCGAGACGGCGCGTGAGGACGGGGCCGCGGTCATCCGCGTCTCCGACAACGGGCCGGGCGTCCCCGTCGAACTCCGCGACCGCGTGTTCGAGCCCTTTTTCACGACCAAGCCAAGCGGCGAGGGGATCGGCCTGGGCCTGTCGCTGAGCCACGAGATCGTCCACGCCCGCCACGGCGGCACGCTCGCCGTCGAGCCCAACGCGTCCGGGGGCGCCACGTTCGTGCTGACGCTCCCGGCGAGCGAGCGGGCGCCCCACCCCGCGCCGTGCGAAGACGCCGTGGAGGCCTTGGGAGTGTGAGCCCGTCCTGCGTCACGCCCTTCAGACCCGCCCCCCGGTCCCTTCCTGACCCACCCCCGATAGCCATGCGTTCTCTCCTCTTCCTCGCGGCCGCCCTGCTGCTGGCGCCGGCCGCCAGCGCCCAGGCCGCCGGCCGCCTCGCGCCGCTCCTCGACGGTATGGGCGACCACGCCCGCCCCGCCGATACCGACGACGCCCTCGCGCAGCGGTACTTCGACCAGGGCCTCGTCCTGACCTTCGCCTTCAACCACGCCGAGGCCGTCCGCGCCTTCCGCGAGGCCCAGCGGCTCGACCCGACCTGCGCGATGTGCGCCTGGGGCGAGGCGCTCGCGCTCGGCCCCCACGTCAACGCCCCGATGAACGCCGACGACGTGGCGCCGGCCTGGGCCGCGCTCGGCCGCGCCCGCGCCCACGCCGACGTGCTGCCGCCGGCGAGCCGCGCCCTGATCGACGCCCTCAGCGCCCGCTACGCGGCCGAGCCCGTCGACGACCGCTCGGCCCTCGACCGCGCCTACGCCGACGCCATGCGCCAGGCCGCCGCCCGCTTCCCCGACGACGCCGACGTCCAGGCCCTCTTCGCCGAGGCCCTCATGGACACGATGCCGTGGGACTACTGGCGCGACGACGGCTCCCCGAAGCCGGAGACCGAGGAGGTCCTGGCGGCGCTCGAGCGCGCGCTCGACGCGAACCCGGACCACCCGCTCGCGCTCCACCTCTGGATCCACGCCGTCGAAAAGCAGCGGCCGGAGCTGGGCGTGGCGGCCGCCGAGCGCCTGGGGCCGCTCGTGCCCGCAGCGGGCCACCTCGTCCACATGCCGGGCCACATCTGGATCCGCGTCGGGCGCTACCACGACGCCGTGGTCGCCAACCAGCGGGCCGTCCTGGCCGACGACGACTACCTCGCGCAGTGCCACGCCCAGGGGCTCTACCCCATCGGCTACGTCCCGCACAACGACCACTTTCTGTGGGTGTCCGCCATGCTCAGCGGCGAGAAGGCCACGGCCTTTGCCTCGGCCCACCACATGGCCGAGCACGCGCCCATGATGGGGCAGCCGGGCTTCGAGTTCCTCCAGCACTTCGCGATGAGCCCGCTCTACGCGAGCGCCGCCTTCGAGGCGTGGGACGCCGTCCTGGCCGCGCCGGCGCCGCCGGACAGCCTGGCCTACCCGACGGCCGCCTGGCACTTTGCGCGCGGCCTGGCCTTTGCCCGGACCGGGCGCGTCGCCCAGGCCGAGCGCGAGCACGCCGCCCTGGTCCCCCTCGCCGCAGACACGTCGCTGGCGAAGCACCGCGCGGGGCTCAACACGCTCTACGCGATCCTCCAGATTGCCGACGTGTACCTCGCCGGCGAGGTGGCCGCGGCGCGGGGCGACACCGACGAGGCCGTCCGCCGGCTGCGCGAGGCCGTCCGGCGCGAGGACGCGCTGATCTACGACGAGCCGCCGCCGTGGGCGCTGCCCTCGCGCTGGGCGCTCGGCCGCGTGCTCCTCGATGCCGGCCGCGACGCGGACGCCGAGGCCGTCTTCCGCGCCGACCTCGCCGTCTACCCGGAGAATGGCCGGGGGCTGGCGGGGCTCCAGCGCGCGCTCCGCGCCCAGGGCCGCTCGGCTGAGGCGGCCGCCCTCCAGTCCCGCATCGACACCGCGTGGCAGCACGCCGACGTCGACCTCGCCGCCGCGCGCTAGCGCGACGCCCGCCCCTCTCGTCATGGACACGCTCCCCCTCCACGGCCTGCGTGTGCGGTACGCCGACACCGGAACAGGCACGCCCGTCGTGCTCGCGCACGGCTCCAGCGCCTCGCACCGGGTGTGGGCCGCCCTCTCGGACTCCCTCGCCCCTCGCTACCGCGTCGTCGCGCCGGACCTGATCGGGTACGGCCGGTCGGACCCCTGGCCGCCGGGCCGGGCGTTCCGGCCGGACGCCGACGCCGAGGTGCTCGTCGCGCTGGCCGAGCGGACGGGGGAGCGCGTCCACCTGGTCGGGCACTCGTACGGCGGGGCGATGGCGCTCGAGGCGGCGCGGGCCCTAGGCGACCGGGTCCTCAGCCTCTCGCTCGTGGAGCCGGTCAGCTTCCACCTCCTCCGGCTCGCCGGCCGGGACCGGGAGTGGCAGGAGGTCGCCGCCCTCGCGTGGGCGGTCCGTGACGCCGTCGCCGACGGACGGCACCGGCGCGCGGCCCGGCTCTACATGGGCTACTGGACCGGCCGGACCCGCTGGGCGCTGGCGCCGCGGCGCGCGCGGGCCGCCGTCCTGGCCTCGATGCCGAAGGTGGCCCACGAGTTCGGGATCGTCGAGCGGGCCGACGTCTACCTCCGCGACTATGCCGCGCTCGACGTCCCGACCCGCCTCGTCGTCGGAGAGCGGACGCGCCGCGCGGCCCGCGCCATCGTCGAGGTGCTGGCCGAGGTGCTCCCGGCGGCGGAGGTGGCCGAGGTCTTGGGCGCGGGGCACATGAGCCCGGTCACGCATCGCGACGCCGTCCACGCCCTCCTCACCTCCCACATCGACCGCCAGCAGGCCCGGGCGGACCGACTCGTTGCCGCGCCGGGCCCCGCCCGCCGGCGAACCGCGGGCCCGCGCGAGGCTGCGCCCGGACCCGAGCCTCGGGCTCGACGGCGGCGCGATACGGGGTGAGTGCCGGGGCCGCGCCGTGTGGCTCGTCCGAGCCGGAACCCCTGGGCGCGGACCGAGTGGATCGGCTGGGGCGACCCGGCCCCTCCCCTCTCCGGACCTCATGCGCGAGCCGACTCCGCCGCCCCAGCCCGACCGTCTGGCGGAGGCCGTCCGCGAGGCGTGCGTGCGCGCCGCGCTCGACGCCTTCGAGGACGCCTCGATCAGCGGCCTCTGCTGCACCGGCGCCTGGGAGTGCGCCGTCGGCGCCATCCGGACGCTGGACCTGGACGCGGTGCGGGCGGCGGCCTCGGAGCCGCCCGCGCCCCACGGCTGAGGCGGCCGAGGGCTCGGCTACCCGCGGCTGCTGACCTGGGCGTCGCGCGCGGCGGGGAGCCCGGCGGCCACCTTGGCGACGAGCACCACGGCCAGCGACAGGATCGGGACCACCCAGCCGCCGGTGAGGTCGTGGAGCCCGCCGAACAGCGCCGGCCCGACGGCGGCCACCAGATAGCCGACCGACTGGGCCATGCCCGAGAGTTCGGCGGCCGTCTCGGGCGTGTCGGCGCGGATCGCGAGGAACAGGAGCGACAGCCCGAACGAGCCGCCGAGCACGAACCCGATAATCGTCACCCAGAGCGCCGCCCACGTTCCGCCGGGCAGCATCAGCCCAGCCAGCGCGACCGCCTCGGCGACGGCGAGCGCCCACACGATGGGCCGCTGGTCGGGCCGCCGCCCGGCCCAGATGGGCACGACGGCCGAGCCCGCGATCCCCGCCGCTTGCGACAGCGCCAGCATCCACCCGGCCTCGGCCGCGCCGGACCCCTGGCTCTGCAACAGATCGGGCAGCCACGCGAGCAACACGTAGTACGCGAGCGACTGGAGGCCCATGAAGAGGGCCACGGCCCACGCCAGCCGCGACCGGCCGAGGTCGCGGAGCGAGTCGACGATCGTGCCGCGGCGCGCGGTCGGCACGCGCCGCCGGACCTGGGGAATCCACACGGCGAGCGCGGCGGCCGCGAGCACGGCCCACACCCCGAGCGCCCCGCGCCACCCGAGCGCGGACGCCAGCGGGACGCTCACCCCGGCCGCCGCCGCCGCGCCGAGCCCCATCGCGCTCGAGTACAGCGCCGTCATCGGGCCCGACCGCTCGGCAAAGTCGCGCTTGACGATCGCCGGCAGCAGCACATTCCCCAGCGCGATGCCGACGCCCAGGAGCGCCGTCCCGCCGAACAGCAGGGCCACCGACGGCACCCACCGGACGCCCGTCCCGACCCCGATGAGGACGAGCGCCAGCCCCAGCGCGCCCCCGACGCCCAGCCGCCGCGTGACGACGGGCGTGAACGCGGAGACGACGCCGAACGCCAGCAGCGGGAGCGTGGTCAGGAGCCCGAGGGCCGTGTTCGACAGGCCAGTCGCGAGCCGGATGTCGGCCACGAGCGGGCCGACGCCCGCGAGCGCCGGGCGCAGGTTGAGGGCCACGAGCACGATGCCGGCGACGAGCAGCGCGCGCGAGCCGGGCACGGCGGCCACCGGGGCAGCGGCCGGGGTCGAGGCGGAAGGTGGGGTCACGAGGGGTCCGGGGGAGAGCGGGCGGCACGTGCCGCGGATGCGGACGGACGCCGACGACCCGCCCCGTGGTCCGGGCCCGTGGACGCTTGCGAGGGGCCGCGCCTTCGTGCCGTCAGTCCCCTTCGGCGAGCAGCGCCTCGACGACCGCGACGAACCGCTCGACGTCTCTGATGAGGTCGCGAACGGCCGCCGCGTCGAACGCCGAAAAGGCGTCGTAGTCGGCCTTCAGACGGGCCACCTCGGCCACCTGCAGGGTGCTGGCCGTGGCCTGATCGACTCGGCCCGTTCTGACGAAGTGGTCGCCAAACCGGGCCCTGACGCCCTTGTTAGACCGCGGCGACTCGCCCACCCGGTAGAGGACGGCCCGAGCGGCGTAGTACGCCCGGTTGACGGCGGCCTCCGAGTGGTCGTGTCGGCGTCCAGCCAGGCAGCCGCGAGCGCGTGGTGGGCCTTCTCTACGAACGCCGCCGCGTAGTCGTCCGGCGCGCTCACGGCGCGACGTCGGCGAGGTCGATACCCTCGCCGTGGACGTTCATCATCAGCGGGTGGGCCGGGTCCGCGTAGCGGTCTGCGCTGAACGGGATCAGGTGGAGGTCCACGCCGTGACGGTCTTGCAGGTCCATCGCGAGCGGGACGAGCCGCTTGATCTCGCGGTAGTCGGCGACCGGGTCGCGCAGCACGACCAGCACGTCGACGTCGCTCTCGGCGCGGGCCTCGCCTCGGGCTTGCGAGCCGTAGAGGACGGCATGGACCAGCCGGTCGCCGTAGAGGGTGGCGAGCGCGCGGCGGGCGTCGGCGAGGGCGTCTTGGACGGCAGGAGCGAGGGGCGAGTGCATGGGCTACGCGTAGAGCTCGAACTCGTCGATCGGGTCGTCGAAGTCGTCGGGGACCGTGATGAGGCCCTTCGCCGAGCCTGCCTGCCGCCGGGGCCGGTCTGCAGCCGGGGACTCGGTGTCCTCAGTCCGCGAGGCCGGGAGCACGATCACCTCGACCGCCTCGCCCTCGGGGAACGGCAGGCCGGTGACGGTGACGGAGCCGTCGCCGCCGACGGTGGCCTCGGTGCGGTGCGCTTCCGTAGGAGTCTCGGCCGGTGGGGATGATGGTACGACGCGAAAACTGAGCGGCTCCGTAACCCAATGAGGCGCCCCGCCAGCCGGGGCCGACGGGGCGCTGTTCTCTCCACCGAAGGGCTGAGACGGGCGAGCTACAGGCCGAGCTTCGCCAGCAGGTCCGGGCGGTCGCTCAGGGCGTCCTCGGCGACGCCCGCCATCTCGCCCGCGTGGTCGCGGAGGTCGGCGACGGCGTCCTTGTAGGTATTGGAGGCCGTCTTGGCCTCGCCCTGCTCCCTGTCCTGCGTGGTGGCGGCACCCTGGGACGCCAGCACGAGGGCCTGCGACTCGGCAACGACGGCCGGGGTGAGCCCGCGGACCTTTTCGGCGAGTTCGGGGCGGCCTTCGAGCGTCGCGTAGAGGTGGCGGGCGGCTTCGACCATCTGCTCACGGTCGCCGGGGACGCGGCCCGACAGCTTGAGCGCGCTGTAGCCGTCGGAGCCCGACTTGTGGACGGTCCGCAGGCGGTCGCGGTGGCGGCCGAAGCGCTTGCGCAGGGTGGCGGCAGCGTCCTGGGCCTGGCCGGTCGCCTTCCGGCTGTCGGCGGCCTCGGCGCCCTTCTTTCCAGAGGCGTCGATGACGGCCTGGCGGAGGGCGAGGCCGGCGGCGTAGTCCTCGGGGCCATACTGGTACGGGTCGGCGAGGGCCTCGGCGATCTCGGGGTCGGCGCCCGCGTTCGTGTAGAGCGTGAGCGAGTCGCGGAGGAGTTCGGGGATGGGGAGGCGCGCGTACTGCGACATGGCGACGTGGAGGTTTGGGGTGTAGGGGAAGGCGCGCGGGTGGGATGCAAAAAGAGTAGGTCGTGGGATGTGCCCGCTCAAGGGGTGATTCCGACCCCCACGATGTGGGTTGGTCACGTCGGCCTGCTGGCGGAGTGCCGCTGGCGCGGGCCGAGGTGCGTTGGTGGGAAGGCTCTTCCACTGGTGGCAGAGCCGTTGCAGTGGTGGGAAGGCCGTTGCAGCGGTGGGAGAGCCCTTGCAGCGGTCGCCAGAGCCGTTGCGCCGGTCGTCGGTGCCGTTGCAGTGGTCGTGGGCGCTCTTGCAGCGGTGGGAGTGCCGTTGCGAGCGTCGCAAGCGCTGTTGCGGTGGTCGTCGGCGGCGTTGCGCGCGCCAACCATGGGCCCGTGACGAGGTACGGGTGCTGGCAACCCACCGGATTCGCGTTGCGCAGCACGAGCTATTCTGTTGCTGAACAGAACCCGCTCCCGCGTGCTCCCCCTTACCGCCAGCCTCCCGGCCAAGCCCAACCTTTTCGGAGAACAGGAGGTTGACCTCACGGTCTACTCCTCCGGAATGCTTACGCTGCTCGGCCCCAATGGCTCGGGCAAGAGCCAAGTGCTGCGTCAGCTCAAGACGGGGCTGACTGAGAGCCTCCGACCCAAGGGCCACGTCCTCATGCTTGCAGCGGGCCGACTCAAACCTTTCGAAGCCTCGCGACTTATTGAATCCTCAGGCTTGCGAAATCCTCCAATACAACAGGGGCTGGACAGGCTGGCGCTTGTCGAAAGCATCATGCCCGTGTGGTACGAGATAGAATCTGCAATTGGCACGATAAATCGACTTGCCTACCGTGCTGATCTGCAAATAAAAGTCACAGAAAGACTACGTGCTTTATTTGGACGAAACATTCATCTAGATTGGCCACGAGGCAGATTGAACCTACAGTTTTCACACAAAGGCTCGAAATATCTGGTCAGTCAGGAAGCAAGCGGATTACTCCACCTCGTAGCAATTCTCGCAGCGCTGTACGACGATGAACTTGCAGCGGTTCTCATCGATGAGCCGGGGATCTCTCTCCACCCACAGCATCAAGCGTTCTTGCTTCGGGAGATGGAGCGGGTGGCGGGCGATCCCTCACATGGAAAGAAGATCATCATCTGTGCAACCCACGCGCCCGCGATGGTCCGACTCCGACAGCCAACCGACCTATGCGATATCGCCTTCTTCAGCGACATCGATACACCCCCTGTTCAGGTCAACCCTGCGGAGGGTGCGCTCCAGAACCCTAAGCTTGGGGCCTTCGTGCGCAGTCTTGGGGCGAGTCACCGAGAAGCCTTGTTTGCCGCACGACCACTCCTCGTTGAGGGCCCGAGCGACGCAATTGTCGTCGCCGCTCTAGACGACGCCCTGGGCGTGAACCTGAATGCCTCAGGCGGACAGATCGTTCAGGCTGTGGGCAAGGGTTCAATGCCAACAATTCTGAAACTGCTCAGACTCATCGGGAAGAAACCTGCTGCGATCGCGGACCTCGACAGCATTACGGACGACCTACTACTAGTAAACGCCTTTAATCACGTTGAAGCTGGGCAAGCAGCAGCAGGGACGGCCGAGAGCCTTCATGCCGCAGTCAAGCCCGCGCACGACGCGCTTTCTACAGCCGTGACTGCGAACTGGGCTGACATACAGGATCTCGCGATTGCGCACTCGTATTGGAAAGGCTCAGACGACCCCGATATCGAAGTCAAGCAGAAGCGGAGAGCAGCAGCGGCGGTTGTTTTGGGTGCGGACCCGTCTGAGCTTGATCTGCTTCAAAAAGGGACCGAAGTCTGGGTTCCATTGCGCCGCAGGCTCTCGAAAGCACTCGATCTGCTCGAGCAAGCGGGGCTATTCATCCTCCGGCATGGGACGATTGAGGATGATTACGCTGGAGAGGCGGATAGAAACGACAAGGTTGGCTCAGCGGCCACGGAAGCCGATGCAATTCTGGCTGACTCCGCTGCAGCGGCGAGTCGTCATAGCGTTGCGGTCCGGGCACTCCGGCGTGTATCGCCGTCTCTCCCAATCGACGAGTCAACTTCGGTTCGGGTGGCGTTCGCTTCGTTCGTAGCCCCTGCCATCGAAGCTCTCCGGCAGAATGAAGCCGCGACGACTGAGGCTCTTCAAGCCGCCTCATCGAGACACGCTAGCGAAGTGGCTTCGCTCTTTGAAATCGAGAGAGCAGACGACCGTGAGCAACCGACGATCAAAGTCAGTCTCTCAGCGTCCGTATTGGATGTTACCGGCTTTCCCGTGTATATCCATTTCCAGGAGGATGTGGTGGGCGCCGCCCGCAGAGCTATCAAGGCGACGCAGTTGCGGGCACCGAATACGTAGCCTGTATCCTAAAAACGAAATGGCCCTCGCCAGCCGGAGCCGCCGAGGCGCGAGTCTCTCCACCTCGGCGACGTGACCGAGGCCGACGGGCTAGTTGGAGCCGACCTCCTTGGCGACCTGCGGGGGCGCCGTCACCGCGCCGTCGCCCCCCGCGGTGTCGTTGCCGAGCGGCGTGAACGCCTGGATGCCCGTCAGCTCGCGGCCCAGGATGAGCCCGTGGATGTCGTAGGTCCCCTCGTAGGTGTTGACCGACTCCAGGTTGACCATGTGGTGGATCACGCGGTACTCGCCTGTGATGCCGTTGCCACCCATCATGTCGCGCGCCACACGGGCGATCTCGAGCGCCTTGCCGACGTTTGCGCGCTTCGCCAGCGACACCATCGACGGGTGGCCCTTGCCCGAGTCGCGCAGGTCGCCCAGGCGCCACGCGAGGAGCTGCATCTGGGTGATGTCGGTCAGCATGTTGGCCAGCTTGGTCTGGACGAGCTGCATCGAGCCGAGGGCGTGGCCAAACTGCTTGCGCTCCATCACGTACTGCCGCGCGCGCCCGAAGCAGTCCTCGGCGGCGCCGACGGCGCCCCACGAGATGCCGTAGCGGGCGTTGTTGAGGCACATGAACGGGCCCTTGAGCCCCGTAACGTCGGGGAAGGCGTTCTCCTCGGGGACGAACACGTCGTCGAAGACCATCTCGCCGGTGATGCTCGCGCGGAGCGACATCTTGTTGTGGGTCTTGGGCGCCGTGTAGCCGTCCATCCCCTTCTCGACCAGGAAGCCCTTGATGACGCCGGGGTCGTCCTTGCTCTCCTTCATCTTGGCCCACACCACGCCCACGTCCGCGACGGGCGAGTTCGTGATCCACATCTTCGCGCCGTTGAGGCGGTACCCGCCGTCGACCTTGAGGGCCGTCGTGATCATCGAGCCCGGGTCCGACCCGTGGTTCGGCTCGGTCAGCCCGAAGCAGCCGATCAGCTCGCCGGTCGCCAGCTTGGGCAGGAAGCGCGCCTTCTGCTCCTCGGTGCCGAATGTCTCGATGGGGTACATCACGAGGGATGACTGGACCGAGGCGAACGAGCGGTACGACGAGTCGACGCGCTCGAGCTCGCGGGCGACTAGGCCGTAGGCCGTGTAGCTGGCGCCCAGCCCGCCCCACTCCTCAGCGACGGTCACGCCCAGCAGCCCCATCTCGCCCATCTCCTGGGGGATCTCGGGGTGGAACACCTCGTCCTGGTTGCCCTCGAGCGCGCGCGGCTCCAGCTTGGTCTGCGCGTACTCCCGGGCGGACTCCATGATCAGCCGCTCCTCCTCGCCCAGCATGGACTCGAAAAGGTAGGCGTCGTCGACGTTGAAGGGCTGCTTGGCCATGGGAGGGCGGGAGTCGGGAATCGGGGTCAGGACACAGGGGCCGGAGGGGGGCGCCCGGAGACCTCGCCAAAGTAGGCACGCGCTCGCCCGGCTCCGCCTCTCTGCCAGCGTTCCGAGGCGGACGCGTCAGGCAGCGGCCGGGCGACGGGCGCGTCGGTGCCACAGCCAGACGAGCACGGTGAGGGCGAGCGTCAGCGCCACGCTGACGCCGGGCGCCCACTGGGCCACGCGCGCCAGCACGTCGTCCGGCACGTCGAGGCCCCAGAGGCCAGGCGTGCCCTTCTCGCCGATGGTCCACTGGAACCAGTTCGCGGCGACGTGGAGGCCCAGCGGCATCGCCAGGCCGCGCGAGGCGATGGCGACGGCGCCGAAGAGGAGGCCGCTCGGCAGGACGCCGAACAGGATGCTCTCCCAGGTCCACCCGTACAGAAGGTGGGTGGCCGCGAACACGACGGCGACGACGGCCTGCGCCGGTCCCTCGCCCAGGGCCGGAACGAGGGTACGAAGCGCGTAGCCCCGGAACGCCAGCTCTTCCATCACGCCCACCAGCAGGTACGTGACGCCGGCCAGCCCGACCGCCGCCAGCCCCACCGGCGGCGTGGCGCGGAACGCCAGCGGGCCGGCGACGATGTGGAGCGTCCCCAGCGTGAGACCATAGAGGCCGACCGCGAGCGCCACGCCGATCCCGAACCGCCCGGCGCTCGATGCCGAGAGCGCGAGGCCTACATCGGCGAGCGCGCGGCGGTCCCAGCGCAGAAAGGCCCGAGTGAGTGCAAAGAGCAGTACGCTGCTCCCCAGCCCCCACGCGGCCTGCTGCAAAGCGGGCGGGGCGAGGCCCGTCGAGAGGCCCACCGCGACGGAGAGGGCGAGACTGGCGATCCAGAACAGCGCGACCCGCGTCAGGCGAGACCCGCGCACGGGGTGCGCGCCGAGAGAGACATCATCCACAGAGACACACCGGGGCGGGAAGAGGGGGACGGACGAACTCGCCCGGGGCACAAGCCCTACGGCCCCTCCGCGACAAGTTGCGGCCCCGCCCGCCTCGGGCCGTCCGCGGAGGGGCCGAGTCCGGCCGAGCGCCCCCCGCCGAGTACCCTCCGCCCGTTCCTCATTCCCCATTCCTCGTTCCTGCGACGCGTGCGGCACCCCGCCTCGCATCACCGCCGCTGCCCGCGCGTCGCCTACCCCCGCTGCCAGTTGACGCCGCGGCCGGCCTCGGGGTCGGGGTAGCTCCAGGCGACGGCGCCCTGGTCGCAGGCGTAGAGGCACGTCCCGCACTCGATGCAGTCCTCGAACTGGAAGTGCACCTGGAGCATGTCGTCGAGCGTGTAGCAGTTGGCCGGGCAGACGTAGGTCGTGCACTTGTGGGGGCAGACCGAGTTGCAGATCGCCGTGTCGACGACGATGTGGGGCTCGGCCTCGCTCCGGCCCTGGTTGCGGTACGCGACGCGGCCGAGCCGCTCGGCCAAGCTGAGGGTCTCGACCGGGTGCTGGGGGTCGGGGATCGGGGGTTGGGGGGTCATCGGGCGTGGGGTCGAGTGGATCGGGCTGAGGCTCGCGTGGCCTCCAACGTGTCATCCTGAGCGAGCGGAGCGAGTCGAAGGATCTCAGCCGAGCACCGCGTTGCGTGCCGCGCTGTAGCCGGGTGGTGCGCGACGGAGATCCTTCGACTCCGCCGCTGCGCGGCTCCGCTCAGGATGACAGGGAGGGAGGCTGGCCGCACGCGCCTACAGGTTCCGCCCGGCGCGCGCGCCGAGCTTGAGGAAGTCGAACAGCTTGATGTGTCGCTTGCGGACGTCGCGCAGGATGGCGGACGCCTTGCGCGTCGGGCGGTTGTCGACGGTAAAGAACTCCCGGCCGAAGTCGCAGGCCATGCGCGGGAGCGCGCCGGTCATGTGCGGCGAGTGCAGGAGGTGGACGGCGTTCTGAAACCCCTTCATGTCCTGCATCACGTAGCTGGCGTCGAGCGCGTCGCGGTAGCCGGCCAGCCCCGCCTTCGACGTGTCGCCGGCGGCGACGGCCCCGAGCGCGGTCTCGGCGGCCAGGATGCCCGTGCGCATGGCGTAGTCCATGCCCTGGATGGCGCGGCCGGCGTTCAAGACGAGGTGCGCGGCCTCGCCGGCGATCATCAGCCCGTCCATCGTGAGATCCTTCGGGACGCCGCGGATGTCACCGGTCGAGACCACCTTGGCGCTGTACTCGACGACCTCGCCGCCGCGCACTTGGTCGGCGACGGCGGGGTGCGCCTTGAACCCGTTGAGCAGGTCGTAGGGCGTCTTTCCCGCCTCGCGCAACGCCTTCATCCCGATCACCAGCCCGACCGACAGCGACTCGAGGTTGGTGTACAAAAACCCGCCGCCGTCGATGCCGTCGGTCGCCGCGCCGACGAACTCGTTCGTCAGCCCGCTCCGGCCCCTCAATTGGAACCGATCCTCGACGGTCTCGCGGCCGAGCCGGATGACTTCTTTGACGCCGACGGCCACGTGGTCGGCCGGGACGTAGTCCTCCTCGAGGCCGACCTGTCGCGTGAGCAGGTTGTTGACGCCCTCGGCCAGGATCACGCACCGGGCGTGGAAGTCCTCGCCGCCGGCCCGGATACCGACCGCGCGGCCGGCGTCGTCGAGCAGGATCTGCTCGACGAGCACGTCGGTCGCCAGGAACGACTCGTCGGGGTGGGGCGACGCGGCGATGGCGTCGTCGACCTTGCCCGCGAGCCAGGCGTCGAAGCGGGAGCGGAGGACGGTGACGCCGGTGTAGGGCGGCGTGTCGAAGTGGTCGCTCTTGAAGTCGAGCGAGAACGCCGCGCCGGGGTCCATCAACGACAGGCGCCGGTGGTTGACGAACCGCTCCCAGCCACCGTCCTCCTCGGTCCAATACTCAGGGACGAGCCGGTTGAGGTCGGTCCCCCAGAGCACGCCGCCGGAGACGTTCTTGGCGCCGCTCCACTCGCCGCGCTCGGCGAGCAGGAACTTGGCGCCGCCGCGCGCCAACGTCATCGCGGCCGAGAGCCCGGCGATGCCGCCGCCGACGATGATGCAGTCGAAGGTCTCGTCGTCCATGCGGGGCGGTCGGGCGCGTTTCGGGGGGTCGGGAAGCTAGCGCCGGGCCCCGCGTGCCATGGTCGCCCCTCCGCCGGAGGCCGTCGCCAGTGGGTGAGCTCGCGCACGCCCCATTCGCAGTCACAACGGAGACCCTCACCCTGTCCCTCTCCCGAGGGGAGAGGGGACGTCGTAGTTCTGGATCGCGCCAGCAGGCGCGCTACGCCTTGGTCTCGCGGAGCGCCGCGATGAGCGGCGGGAGGACGGCGTGGAGGTCCCCGACGATGCCGTAGGTGGCCACGTCGAAGATGGGCGCGTCGGCGTCCTTGTTGATGGCCACGATGGTGCGGCTGCCGGTCATCCCGGCGACGTGCTGGATGGCACCTGAGATGCCGACGGCAAAGTACAGGTCGGGCGCGACGACCTTGCCGGTCTGGCCGATCTGGGTCTCGGGCCCGAACAGCCCCATTTCGACGACGGCGCGGCTGGCGCCGATCGCCGCGCCCGTCACGTCGGCCAGCTCGTGCACGAGCGCCTTGCCCGCCTCGTCGCGGACGCCGCGCCCGGCGGCGACGACGACCTGCGCCTCGCTCAGGTCGACCGTCCCGCCCGCCGCCTTCACGATCTCGCGCAGCGTCTGCCGCAGGCCGGCGGCGTCGCTCGCGAGCGCGATGTCGATCGTCTCGGGCGTCGTCGGGGCCTCTTCGGCCGTGTACGAGCCCGCGCGGATCGAGACGAGGACGGGCGTGCCGTCGCCGACCTCGGCCTGGACGCGGGCGCGGAACTTGGCGGCCATCACCGGGCGCACGGCCTCCACCGTGGCGCCGGACACGTCGAACGACGCCACGTCCGGCAGGGCTGGCGCGCCGAGCCGCTGCGCGAGCGCGCCGAGCGCGTCCTTGACACCCTCGCTCGATGGGAAGACGACGACGGACGGCCCGGCCTCGGCGATGACCATCGCGAGCGCGTCGACGACGGGCGCGTTGAGCGGCTCGGCGAAGGCCGGGTCGGAGACGGCGTAGACGGTCTCGGCGCCGTAGCGGCCGAGCGTCTCGGCGGCGGCGGACGCGTCGGGCGCGAGCGCGACGGCGGCGCACGTCCAGCCCTGCGCCTGGGCGAGTTGGCGAGCGCGGGTGAGCGCTTCGAGCGCGGTCCGGCTGGGCTGCCCGTCAGCGACGGGGGCGACGGTGAGGATGGTCGGCATGGGGTCGGGAGAGTCTGATGCGTGATGAGGGATGCGTGAGGGTGCTCGCGACGAGTCACGCACCACAGATCAGGCATCCGATTAAATCGCGCGGGCCTCGTCGGCGAGCAGGCGGACGAGCTCGCGGGCGGCGTCGGCGGGCTCGCCCGCGACGGTGCGGCCGGGCTCGCGCGCGGGCGGCGCCTCGTAGGCCACGGTCCGGAGCGCGGGCGCGGCGGGCGTCACCTCCCGCGTCTCGACCGGCTTCTTTTTCGAGGCCATGATGTTCTTGAGCTTGGGGATGCGCGGGTCGTTCATGTCGTTCGAGCACGTCACCACGCACGGCGCGGGGAGTTCGATGACCTCTTGCCCGCGGTCGCCCTGGCGCGTCACGACGAGCCCGTCGCCCGCCTGCTCCAGCTTTACCGCGTTCGTGACGTAGGGGCGGCCGAGCGCCTCGGCGAGCATCCCGCCCACGAGCCCGGCGTCGGTGTCTTGGGACTGCTTGCCCGCCAGCACCACGTCCGGCACGGCCGCGCCGAGGTGCTCGGCCAGCAGGGCCGTCACCGAGGCCGAGTCGAGCGCGGCGTCGTCGGGCACGAGCAGGTGGACGCCCGAGTCGGCGCCCATCGCGAGCGCCTTGCGGATGGTCTCGGACGCGCGCGCGGGCCCGACGAGCACGACCTCGACCTCGCCGCCGTGCGCCTCCTGGAGCACGAGCGCCGCCTCGACGGCCGAGGCCGCGTACGCGTCCAGCACGACGCGCCCGGCGTCGAGGATCAGCTGGCCGTCGCGGACCTGGGAGGGGGCGGCGACGTCGGGGACCTGGTTGATGCAGACGCTGAAGCGCATGGGCGGGGGGCTGGCGGGCCCGGATGGTAACGGAGGGACCGGGGGAGCCGCCACGAAAACCGGGGGCGGAAGGGCCGGGGGGAGGCCGGGCCGAACCCGCCCGCCTCAGCGCTGAGATGGACACGCCCCCGCTGCCTGCCGGCTCAACCAGGCTGCAGGAGGTGCAGCGCGAGCGCCTTCCGCGAGGTCAGCCCCAGCTTGTCGAGCACCCGCTCGGTGTGGTGCCGCGCCGTGTGGGGGCTGATGAACAGGCGCTCGGCGAGGGCCGCGTTGCTCAGGCCTTCGGCGAGCAGGAGCGCCACCTCGGCCTCGCGCCGCGTCAGGCCGTGGCGCTCGCGGAGGACCTCGGCCGACGGCAGCGGCGGGGCGCCCTCGCGCTGGACCGACACCATCACGGCGCCGTCGGCGCCGAAGAGGCCCGCACCGAGGAGCGCCCCCCGCAGCCGGTACGCCGCCGACGGGGTCGCGACGGCCCGCTCGACGGGGGCGCCGGCCGCGTCGCCGGGGCGGCCCGTGCCCAGGGCGCGGAGCCCGGCGGCGAGCGCGCCCATCTCGGCGCAGACGCGGTCGGCCCCGGGGTCGACGGCGAGGAGGGCGGCGAGGGCCGGGTTGCGGTGAACCTCGCGGCCGGCGAGGTCGAACACGGCGAGCGGCTCGGCGAGCACGTCGAGCGCGGTCCGCTGGGCGTCGAAGCGGGCGAGCGCGTCGAGGCCGGCTTTGAAGGCGGGAAACAGCAGGTGCAAGAGCGCCAGGTGCTCGCCCGGCGCCGCCGGCCGGTGGAGGTTGTGGACGGCGAGCATCGAACAGCCCGGCGCGGACGGCACGAACAGCGCGTGCGTGTCGTCGAGCCCGTGGGGCCGGAGCACCTCGTGGCAGAACTCGTTGTCCCAGGCGAGGCCCCGCCCCCCCAGGAGGTGGTCCGCCACGTGCATGTCCCACACCTCGACGCCCCGCGCCGTGGTCACGCGGTACCACGCGTCGAGGACGGGGTCCGGCGCCGGTCCCTGCTCCGAGCACACGTCCTCGAGGTAGCGGTTGGCCACCTGGGAGACGCCGTCGTCGAGGGCGTAGACCTGGACCACGCAGGGGCGGCCCGGCAGAGTAAACGTCCCGGTCTCGGCGCCGACGACGCCGCACACGGCGCCCATGGCGTCGCGCCGCCACGCGTCCACGTCGGGCGCGGCGAGGGGGCTGAGCAGGGTCCGCGTGGCCTCGCCGAGGCGCGCGACGGCATCCGAGGTCAACGTGAGCCGCATGGCGGGGAGCCCGGGGGCCCGGAAGCGGGCGGGCCAGGGCCCGCCCAGGGGCGGTCTGCCCCGGCCGGGGTTGCTCGGCTGGGCCACAGGGCGTCGGTGCACAGCACACCGAGGGCTGCGGGGTCGAGACGGGCGCCTGCCGGGACCGCTTCTCGAAGCCCAAAACGTACGACGCCCACCCGCCGGCTCGACGGCGCGAGGCGGGGGCGGTCGGAAAAAATGGGCACTTCGTCCCACGCGCCGGAGGCGCCGGGAGCGAGACACTGGGGCCGCCCCCAGCGGGGCCCGGTGCCCCACCCCTCCGCCATGCAACGCTCCCTCCTCTTCCTCCTCCTCGGTCTGGCCACGGCCCCCCTCGCCCAGACGACAGCCGCCCTCCAGACGCACGACGGCCCGGCCGTCGCCATCGGCGACGGCGAGGCCTGGGCCTTTGTCCGCACGCACGCCGACGGGACGCCCGAGGCCATCGGGCTGATGCTCACCGAGACGGCGCTCGACGGGCTCCCCGCCAAGGCCGCGATGCCGGGCCACGAGGCCATGCACATGCACACGCTCGCGCTCCCCGCCGAGGCCGCCGACCTCGGGCTCGGCATCGACCACATCTCGCTCGACTGGAACCCCGAGGGCCACGAGCCCGAGGGCCTGTTCACCGTCCCCCACTTCGACATGCACTTTTACATGGTGCCCGAGGCCGAGCGGCGGACGTGGCTCCCGTCGAACCCCGAGTTCGTGGCCAAGGCCGAGCGCTTCCCCGAGGCCCGCTACCTCCCGGCGAGCTACGTCTCGCCCCCGGACAACCTCGCGATCCCGCTGATGGGATGGCACTGGTTCGACGGCGACGACCCGACGTACGCGCCCGGCGGGCCGCCCTTTACCGAGGTGTTCATCTGGGGGAGCTACGACGGCCAGGTCATCTTTCCCGAGCCGATGATGACGCGGGCGTGGCTCCAGTCCAAGCCCGACCACGTCGAGACGCTGGCCCAGCCCGAGGCCGTCGCCCGGACGGGCTACTACCCCACGCGTTACTCGGTCCGCTACGACCCCGACGCCCGCCGCTACACCATCGCCCTCGACGGGTTCGTCCACCGGACCGCCAGCTGACGTGGGGCCGGCGAGAGCGGCGGGGCGCGCGTGCCCCGGGGCGCCGGGCTCCTGCCGGGACCCGCCCCGGGGCCGCAGCGCTCCTTCTCCAGTTGCAAATCCCGCTTGCGCCCCCCCGCTCTGCTCCCCACCCCCGCGCGCCGGCCACGCCGGCACCGAGGCGCCCCTCTGACGCGAGCCTCGGGCGTGGCGGCCGCGGTGTGTCTGCCAGCGGCGCCGCGACACTCGTTGAGACGAGGGAGGGCTCTTCCAAGGCGGCGCGCCGAGGATCGGACGACCGCCGAGGACCTGCGCGGGGCGGGGACGGCGAGGCCTGGAGGTGCAGACGTGAACGCGCATGGCAGAGCGCTGAGGCTCGGATGGTCCCGGCGCGGACGCCGGGGCCGGGCGCCTAGCGCCTAGCGCAACGTGTCGAGGAGGAACGAGACGGCGCGGCCCCAGACCTCGGGTGAGCGCTGGACGATGTGGTCCCACCCCGGCATCGGCACGAACGTGACGTCGACGCCAGCGGCCTCCAAGGCCGCCGCCAAGCCGGCGCCCTCGGCGAACGGCACGTCGTCGTCGGCCGTCCCGTGGACGATCAGCACCGCTCCCTCGACGCGGTCCGCGAGCCCACGCCCGGCGCTGGCGGCGTAGGCATCGGGGCAGTCGGCCGGGAGGCAGCCCATGTAGGGCTCCACCCAGACCCGCATTGTCGCCGCGTCGACCGCGGGCGCGAACAAGACAGCGGCGCGGTACACGTCGGGCGCCTCGGCGAGGGCGCGGAGCCCGAGCACACCGCCCAGGCTGTGGCCCAGTACGGCGACGCGCTCGGGGTCGAGCGCGGGGACCCGCGCGAGCACCTGCTCGACGGCCGCCCGGTGGTCAGCGACCTCGACCTGCCCGATCCGCCCGGCCGAAACGTCGAGGAAGGCCCGGCCGCGGCCCGGCGAGCCTCGGCCGTCAACAAACAGGGTGGCCACGCCCTGCTCGGCGAGCCGGTACGCCTCCCAGAGCCACGGCGTCTGCGGCGTCCGCGGCACCTGCACCGCGTTTGGCCCACCGTACGCGTAGTCGACGAGCGGGACGCTGTGAAGGGGCGGGGCGCCAGGCGGGAGCACGAGGAGGGCGTCGAGCGGCGTGACCCCGTCGGCCGCGGTGAGCACCAGGCGCTCGTGGCGGCGCGGCATCCCGTCGAGGAAGCCCCAATCGGCGGCCCACGGCGTGCCGACGGTCTCGCCCCCGGGCGTCACGCGGTCGAGCTGGAGGAGATCCGGAAACCCCGCGCGGAGGACCAGGAGGTCGCCGCCGTCGGTCGGGCGCACCGCCTCGATCACGGGCCCGTCGGCCACGGGTCGCACGTCGCCGTCCAGGCCGACGCGGTAGAGGGCGTGGTCCCACGGGGCGTCGGCATCCGCGACGGCGACGACGTAGAGCGCGCCGTTGGTGTGGTCGACGTGGGCGACGCGCTGGACCGGACCGGGCAGCACGCCCTCGGTCAGCGGGCGGACGAGCCCCCCGTCGGCGTCGTACAGCGACAGGTGGGCCTCGCCCGTCCGCTCGCTCGTCCACACGAAGCGGCCGTTCTCCAAAAGTGTGACCCAGCCGAGCGCGTCGAGGCGCCCGCCATAGCCGTGGATCATCTCGATGCCGATCACGCGGCCCTCGCTCTCCTCGCGCAGCAGCGTCCGCGCCCTGCCCGTCTGGACGTCGAGCTCGCGCAGGTCGAGGCGCCGGAGCAACCGGTCCGCTTCTAGAAACCGGAGCCGCGTCCCGTCCGCGCTCCACCCGACGGCGTGGACGAACTCGGCGTCGGGCGCGTGCCGAACGGGCAGGGCCTCGCCCGTCGCCCGCTCGACCACCCACAGGCGGTGCGCCGGAAGCGGCTCGCCAGCTCGGGAGTACGGCGCCCACCGGACGGTGTCGCCCTCGGCCCCGACGATCGGCACCCGGGGCACGGCGGAGTCGTCGACGCGGCGGGCCGCTAAGCGCGCACCATCGGGCGACCACTTGGCGCTGGCGACGCTCCACCGCGGCCCGTCGCCCGCCGGGACGGTCAGCGCGGGCGCGTCGGCGTCCGCCGGACGGACGGTCAGCGCGCCCCCGGCGGTGCCCGCCAGCCACGCGCCATCGGGCGAGGGCACCTCGAAAACGGGCCGGACGTGCGCGAACAGGCCGGGCTCGACCGGCCGCGGCTCGGGACCGACAGACCGGAATTCGGGGAGGTCGGGCCCCAGCGCCATCACGCGCGGGATGAGCGGCAGTCCGTCGGCCGGCTGCGCCACGGCGCTCGCGCCGAGCACGACCAGGAGGATCACGAGGGGGCGCGTCGGGAGGCGCATGCGCAGCGGGTCGGAGCGAGACCGCACGTTAGGCCACCGCCGGCGAACGGCGGACGGCCCGCTCGCAGGCAACGTGGTGGTCCTCCACCACTACAAAGCGGAGGCGTGCTCCGGCGTGTTGACGCCCGCCGAGTACCTCGACCTGATCGTCCAGACGGCGGGGTCGATCGACGCCCGGTTCGACCGATTCTGCGAGGGGTCGGACTAGCGCGGGGCCAGAGTGTCGCGGCCGTCGCCCAGGCGGCGCGGTACACAGCGGGCCGGAGAAAGCGGACCCTGGCGACGCGCCCTAGCTTGCCGGCATGTCTCGCGCCACGCTCGACACGCCGCTCGGCCCCCTCTCGCTCGTGTCCAACGGCGCCGCCCTCACCGCCGTCACCTTCGGCGACCCGCCCGACGAGCCCGAGGGCACCGACGCCGTGCTCGACGCCGCTCGCGCCCAGCTGGCGGCCTACTTCGCGGGCGAGGCGGTCGTGTTCGACGTGCCCCTCGCACTCGGCGGGACGCCGTTTCAGGAGCGGGTCTGGGCGGCGCTATGCGCGATTCCACACGGTGAGACGCTGAGCTACGGGGCGCTCGCGGGCCGGCTCGGGATGCCCGGCGCGGCGCAGGCCGTCGGCGCGGCGAACGGGCAGAACCCCGTGGCCGTCGTCGTGCCGTGCCACCGCGTCGTCGGCACCGACGGGGCGCTCGTCGGCTACGCGGGCGGGCTCGACCGCAAGCGGGCCCTGCTCGATCTCGAGAGCCGCCAGCAGTCGCTCTTCTAACCCATGTACGGGACAGCGTGGCCCTCGTCGAGCAGCACCTGGTTGACGTGGAGGACGGTCCCGTCGGGCTGCTCGACGAACACGTCGGCGAGGTAGCGGCCGTACTTGCCCGCCTTCGTGGACTCGATCAGGACCGGCGTGCCGATCGGGGCCAGCTCCAAGAACCGGTCGCGAGCGGCGTATCCGGCCGCCTTGGTCTCCGGGGTGCCCCCCCGGATCTCGGGCGTGTTGATCCCGAACAGCCGGAAGCTGACGTTCTTGAGCCAGGCCGAGAAGCCGAGGTCGACATCGGCGCGGAGCGTGTCGCCGTCGTAGACGGAGGCGACCGTCGCGCGGTAGCGGTAGTCGGGGTGCATGGGGGCATGAGCGCGCACCCGAAAGTAGGGCGCCGGTCTCAATAACCGGGCTGCAAGCCGGCCGGGGAAGGTGTGCAGGGGGCAGCCCGCCCGCGCCCCCGAGCCGCTACATCACGGCGGCGATCTTGCGGCGGATCTCGACGCGCGACTCCCCGGTCCGGTCCTTGATGAGCGAGACCATCTGGCGCAGGCTGCCGCGCGTCTTCTTGAGGCGGTCGTCGTCGAACGTCACGCCGTCCCACATCGCTTTGATGCGGTCGCGGAGGCGGCGCCAGTCGTCGTTCATCTTGGGGGTGGCCATCGGGGTGTGCGCTCTCCAGCGCGGTCTTCGAGATTGCGGGACAAGGGGTTAACGCGGCGACCCCGCGAGATGTTGCGAATCCGACCGTTAGGCTCTTGTGCGCCCCTCCCCATCGGGGTCGCCGAACGCCCCACCGGGCACCTGGAGCTTGCGCACCCGCTCGCGATGTGTTAAGTATTTAGCACATCCTCTCGATCCCCGTGCGCCTTCTGCTCTCCCCACTCGCCCTGGGCCTCGCGGCCGCCCTGCTCGCGCTCCCGGTCGCCCCTGACCCCTGCGGCGTGGCGGGGACGTACGCCCTCGACCGCGCGCCCCTCATCGCCGACGTCGTCGCCTCGATGGAAGCCTCGCTGGCGGAGCTCGGGCCCCGGCCCGACGAGGGCTCGCTGGCGGAGGTTGAGTGGACGGCCCGGAAGGACGCGTACCAGGGCGTCCGGGCCGAGGCGAAAGCGGGTGGGATCGTGCCCCACCTGAGGCTCGCGCTGGACGACGACGGCCGCGCCACATACCGTGATGCGGACGCCGAGGCCCTCGCAGGCGTCGAGCACGCGGGCCGCTGGCGCGCCGACGCCGCCTGCCGCGTCGTGACGATCGACACGGGCGACGCCGAGCCGGCGACGGCCCGCATCGAGGGCGACCGCCTGGTCTTCGACACCGCCGGAGACGCCGACCGTCCGCACGCCGGGCCCTTCCGCGGCGTCGCCTTCGACCGCGTGCGCTAGCGCCCGCCGGTGCAGGCCGGTTCTCGCATCGTTTTCGCCGGTCGCGGACGAGGGCCGTCCGGGCGCGCGGGTAGCTTCCCGGCCGACTCCCGCACGCACCGGAATGCAGATCACCCTCCCCGACGGCTCCGCCCGCACGCTCGACGACGGCGCGACGGGCCGCGACCTGGCCCAGTCCATCTCGTCGGGCCTGGCCCGCGCCGCGCTCGCCGTCGAGGTCGACGGCGAGGTCCGCGACCTCGACCGGCCGCTCCCAGACGGCGCGACGGTCGCCATCCTGACGTGGGACTCCGAGGGCGGCAAGCACGCCTTCTGGCACTCGTCGGCGCACCTGCTCGCGGAGGCGCTGGAGGCGCTGTACCCCGGCGTCAAGCTGGGCATCGGGCCCGCCATCGAGACCGGGTTCTACTACGACGTCGACCTCAGCGAGACCAGTCACCCCACGCTGTCGTCCGACGACTTTCCGGCCATCGAGAAAAAGATGATCGAGCTGGCGCGGACCAACAGCACGTTCGAGCGCCGCGACGTGTCGAAGGCCGAGGCGATCGCCCACTTCCAAGAGAAGGGCGACCCGTACAAGCTGGAGCTCTTGGAGGGGCTCGACGACGGGACGATCACGTTCTACACGCAGGGCGGCTTTACCGACCTGTGCCGCGGCCCGCACATCGCGGCGACCAAGCCGATCAAGGCCGTCAAGGTGATGTCGCTGGCGGGGGCGTACTGGCGCGGCGACGAGAGCCGCCCGCAGCTCACGCGGATCTATGGCGTCAGCTTCCCGAAGGCGTCGATGCTGACGGAGTACCTGGAGCGGCTGGAGCTGGCGAAGCAGCGCGACCACCGCAAGCTGGGCCGGGAGCTCGAACTGTTCATGTTCAGCGACAAGGTGGGCCCGGGCCTGCCGATGTGGCTCCCCAAGGGCGCTCGGCTGCGCGAGACGCTGATGGACTTCCTCAAGGAGGAGCAGGTGCGCCGCGGCTACGAGCCCGTGGTCACGCCCCACATCGGCCGGCTCGACCTGTTCCGGACCTCGGGCCACTACCCGTACTACTCGGACAGCCAGTTCCCGCCGATGCTGGAGGGCCAGAAGGGCCCGGCGCTGCCGGAGGGCGAGGACCCCGACGCGCGCAGCCACGAGGGGCACGACGACGAGCAGGGCTACCTGCTCAAGCCGATGAACTGCCCGCACCACACCCAGATCTACGACCACAAGCCGCGGAGCTACCGCGACCTCCCGGTCCGCCTCGCGGAGTTCGGGACGGTCTACCGCTACGAGCAGTCGGGCGAGCTCGGCGGGCTCACGCGCGTCCGCGGCTTCACGCAGGACGACGCCCACATCTTTTGCACGCCCGCGCAGGTCAAGGAGGAGTTCAAGAACGTCATCGACCTGACGCTGACGGTCCTCCGTGCCTTGTCGTTCGACGACTTCACGGCCCAGGTCTCGCTCCGCGACCCGGCCAACACCACGAAGTACATCGGCG
Organism: Rubrivirga halophila; assembly: GCF_046845755.1. Classification (GTDB taxonomy): domain Bacteria; phylum Bacteroidota; class Rhodothermia; order Rhodothermales; family Rubricoccaceae; genus Rubrivirga. The sequence continues at coordinate 3,975,303 of NZ_CP177357.1, read as the reverse complement.
AGCCGGCCGAGTGGGACGCCGCCGAGCAGGCCATCCGCGAGGCCGCCGCCGAAATGGGGCTGGAGACCGTCGAGGAAGAGGGCGAGGCCGCCTTCTACGGGCCGAAGCTCGACTTCATGGTCAAGGACGCGCTCGGCCGGAGCTGGCAGCTCGGGACGGTCCAGTACGACAACAACCTCCCGGAGCGGTTCGACCTGACGTACATCGACGAGAACGACGACCGCGTCCGGCCGATCATGATCCACCGCGCGCCGTTCGGATCGCTGGAGCGGTTTATCGGCGTGATGCTGGAGCACACCGGCGGCAACCTCCCGCTGTGGCTGGCGCCGGTCCAGGTCAAGCTCCTGCCCATCACCGACGCCCAGAACGACTACGCGGCGTCGGTCGCCGACGGGCTCCGCCAGGCGGGCCTGCGCGTCGAGGTCGACACGCGGTCGGAGAAGGTGGGCCGCAAGATCCGCGACGCCGAGGTCGAGAAGGTCCCGGTGATGCTGGTGATCGGCAAGACCGAGGCCGAGGCCGGGACGGTCAGCGTCCGCCGCCACGGGCTGGGCGACGACTCCGACCAGGGCGCGCAGGCGCCGGACGCGCTGCGCGAAGCGCTGCTGGCGGAGATCGCCACGAGCCTGGGCCGGGCCTAGCCTGTCCCGCCTCGGTGCGTCCGCGGGCCAACCGAGGCGGGGCCTACGGCCGGTCGAACAGATTCGCGGCCTCGACCTCGAAGCCCGCCAGCGCGGTCGAGGCGACAGGCCCGGCCTCGTAGACGTAGGCCGTCCGCGCCAGCCCGGCCAGCCCGGGGTGCTCGCGCGTGAGCACCATCACCGACCGCTCGCCGGGGTCGATCACCCAGTACTCGTCGACGTCGGCCTCCTCGTAGAGCCGGCGCTTAACCAAGACGTCGAGGTACGCCGTCGATGGGGAGAGCACCTCGACCACGAGCGTCGGCGCGCCCTCGATGCCCCGCTCGCTGATCCGGTCGAGGCGGTCGGCTGCTAGGTAAAACACGTCGGGCTGGACCGCCCGATCGGACTCTAAGTACACGTCGAACGGCGCGATGGCCGCGTACCCTCCGTGCTCGGCGGCGTAGGCCTGAAGCGCAGCGCCGAGCTTCAGGACGACGTTCTGATGCTGGGGACGGGGAGCCGGTGACATGTGAATGGTGCCGTCGATGTACTGCGCCAGCGTGCCCTCGGGCAGCGCCATGAACGCGTCGAACGAGCCGGGGTAACTCGTCCACTCCTCGACGCGGAGCGGGATATCGGGTAGCGTGGTCGGCATGGCGGTCGGGGCGGGTAGGGGAATGTAGGACTCGGCCTGAGGCCACCCGATAGGGGCACACCGCGCAACGCGGGCGGTACCCACCTCATGCACCGACTCCTCCTGCTCGCGCTCGTCCTTGTCCTCGCCGCCTGCGGACCGGCGAAAGCCCTCTTGACCGACGTGTTCTACGACGAGGTCGCCCTCGACCCGTCGCTCGTCCGCGCCGACCTCGCGTACATCGACGACGGCATCGACAAGCACCGGCTCGACTGGTTCGCGCCAGCCGAGTCGGCTGGCGCCTCCGGGCACACGATCCTGTTCGTCCACGGCGGCGGGTGGGTCGAGGGCGACCGGGCGTACACGTTCGGCGGCGAGGACATTTACGGCAACGTCGGCCGCTTTTTCGCGACGCAGGGGCACGCGACGGCCGTGACCAGCTACCGCCTGATGCCCGGTGCGACGTGGCGCGAGCAGGTGGCCGACGTGGCCGCGGCGCTGGCGTTCGTCCAGCGCGAGACCGCCCGCCTCGGCGGCGACCCAGACGCCGTCGTGCTGATGGGCCACTCGGCCGGCGCCCAACTCGCGGCGCACGTCGCCTACGACGCGGACGTGCGCGAGCAGGCCGGCGCGGCCCCGGCGTGCGGGATGGTCTCGGTCAGCGGCGCCGGGCTCGACCTGACCGATGCGGCGACGTGGGAGACGACGGGCTTTGGCTACTACGCTGAGCGGTTCTCGCCCGCGCGCCAGGCGATCGACGGCCCGCCCGCCGAGCCGTACGCCTGGCAGATCGAGGCGTCGCCCGCGAGCTCCGTCACCGCCGACGCCCCGCCGACGCTGCTGATCTATGCTGACGGCGAGGCTGAGCTGTTCAAGCTTCAGGGCGACGCGCTAGCTCGCGCCCTTCGCGCCTCCGGCGTCCGGCACCGCGCGGCCACCATGCCGGCCCTCAACCACGAGGCGGGCGTGTTCAACCTGAGCCGCGACGACCGCGTGGTCGGCCCCGAGACGCTGGCGTTCGTGCGCGGGCTCGACTGCTGACAACCGGGGACGCTACCCCGCGTGCGCGGCGGCACGGATGGCCCGCTGCATCGCGTCGAGGCCATTCGCCCGGTTCGGCGACAAGTGCTCCGCCAGCCCGATCTCTTTGGCAAACCAGAGGTCGGCACCCGCCGCCTCGGCCGGGTCGAGCCCGTCGTAGACGCGGACGAGCAGCGACGCCAGCCCCTTGACGATCTGGCTCTCGGAGTCGGCACGGACGTGGAAGGCGTCGGTGTCGGCGCGCGCGTCGAGCCAGACGCGCGACTGGCAGCCGCGCACGAGCCGGTCGTCGGTCTTGACGTCGTCGGGCAGCGGGTCCATCGCCTCGCCGTGCTCGATGACCTGCTGGAAGCGGAGCATCCAGTCGTCGAGGAACGCGAACTCGTCGACGATCTCCTGCTGGCGGCGGTCGGACTCGGTCATCTCTGGAGAACGTGCGGGGTGAGACGGGCGGCAGGGCCCATCGAAGCGGCCAACGGCGTGCCTAGCCGAACATCGTGGCGACGCGGCTGAGCCCATCGACGAGCGCATCCACATCCTCGCGTGTGTTGTAGACGGCGAACGAGGCGCGGACGGTGCCCGGCACGGCGAGCCGGTCCATGATGGGCTGGGCGCAGTGCTGGCCCGTCCGAACCGCGATGCCGAGCCGGTCGAGGACGGTGCCCGCGTCGTACGGGTGGACGTCGCCAAGGAGGAACGAGATCGCGCCCGCGCGGCGGGCGGGCGTGCCGACAAAGCGGAGCCCGTCGATCGCCGCGAGCCGCTCTTCGGCGTACGCCAGCACGTCGTGCTCGTGGGCGGCCACGGCGTCCATCCCGAGATCACCGAGCCACGCCAGCGCGGTCCCGAGCCCGATGCCGCCCGCCACGTGCGGGGTGCCCGCCTCGAACTTGGCCGGGAGCCCGGCGAACGTCGTCTTCTCGAACGTGACCTGATCGATCATATCGCCGCCGCCCTGGTACGGCGGCAGCGTTTCGAGCCAGTCCTCGCGGCCCCACAGCGCGCCGATGCCGGTCGGGCCAAACGCCTTGTGGCCCGAGAACACGAAAAAGTCGGCGCCGAGCGCCTGCACATCGACGGCGGCGTGCGGGACCGCTTGCGCCCCGTCCACGAGCACCGCCGCGTCCACGGCTCGCGCCGCTGCGATGATCGGGCGGAGGTCGACGACCGTGCCGAGTGCGTTCGAGGTGTGCGTCACGGCGACCACCTGGGTCGCCTCGGTGATGATCTCGTCGAGGCCGGAGAGGTCGAGGTCGCCGGAGTCGAGCGCGGGGATGACGCGCAGCGTCGCGCCGCGACGCTCGCACGCGAGCTGCCACGGGACGATGTTGGCGTGGTGCTCGAGCGCGCTCACGACGACCGTGTCGCCCTCGGCCAGCCGGGTCGCGAAGCCATTCGCGACCAGGTTGATGGCCTCCGTCGTGCCCCGCGTGAACACGATTTCGTGCGCGTGCTCGGCGCCGAGGTGGGCCTGCACGACGCGCCGCGCGGCCTCGTACGCCTCCGTCCCCTCCGCCGAGAGGTAGTGCACCCCGCGGTGGACGTTGGCGTTCTCGTGGCCGTAGTACGTCGCCAGCCGGTCGAGCACGGCCTGCGGCTTCTGCGTCGTCGCGGCGTTGTCGAGGTAGACGAGCGGGCGGTCGTCGTAGACGGTCCGGCCCAGGATCGGGAACTGGGCGCGGACGGCGGCGACGTCGAGGGCGGCGGTGTCGGTGGGCGTGGTCATGCGGTAATCAACGACGCAGGCCGCGCGTCGGTGCCGCCCGCCATCGGTCTCCGCCCCGATTTGGTCCGGTGTGACGGCCGGCTCTCCCCTGACGTGTCTCTCGAACCTGATACGTGATCCGTGATGCGTGACCTGTCCTGCGAGAGGCTCACGCATCACGGATCACGCATCACCTTCGGGCAGGTCCCCTATCACCGAGCGCCACGCCCCTCACACCACCCGCGTGCCCGAGGCGACGGGCCGGTCCGGGCGGAGCAGCACCGCGCCGTCCTGCGCGTTCACCGCCGCCAGCACGACGACGCCCCCGTCGCCCGGCACCACGACCACCTGTCTGCCCACGAGGTCGTCGGGCCCGTAGTTCTCCCCGATGTGCGCCAGCGCCGGCTGGCGGACGCCGCCCACGTCGATCGACAGGCGGAGCGCCTCGCCTTCCATGGCGGCCTCGGCGACGGTCCCGACCCGGAGGTCGACGGTGGTAAAGTCCATCGGAAAGGGCGGTGGGCGTGGGCCAAGCTAGCCCGGCCCGGGAGGCCCCGACGCGCGATCTGGCCGGCTCCCACGTTCAGAGACGTGGCCGACCCGCCGATATTCATCGGGGAACCGGGCGATTCCTTACGTTTTCGACGGTTCCGCCCGAACAACCGGGCGCCGCGCGGCGTATCTCATACACCCCGCGCGTCCGTCGCGCACCCGCTTCCAACTACCCGAGAGGTCCACCATAGCCCGACGCAGATCCCGTCGCCCGCAGCCGGCTCGCCGCGAGCCCGACGTCAACATCAACGAGCACATTCGCGCCTCCCAGGTCCGCGTCGTCATGGACGGCGACGGCCAGAAGGGGGTCATGCCCACCGAAGAGGCCCTCGACCTTGCCCGCAGCATGGGCATGGACCTGGTCGAGATCTCCGCGACGTCGGACCCGCCCGTGACGAAGATCATGGACTACGGGAAGTTCCGGTACGAGCAGCAGAAGAAGGCCAAGGAGCAGCGCAAAAAGCAGGCGCACCAGGGCGAGCTCAAGGAAGTCCGCTTCCGCCCCCGCACCGACGACCACGACTACGACTTCAAGCTCAAGCACGCGCGCGAGTTCTTGACCAAGGGCAACAAGGTCAAGGCGTGGGTCCAGTTCCGCGGCCGCGACATCATCTACAAGGACCAGGGCCTCGACATGCTCGAGCGGTTCACGGAGGACCTCGCGGACATCGCCAAGGTGGACCAGGCGCCGATCATGGAGGGCCGTCGCATGACGACGATGCTGACCCCGGTGAAGTAGTCCGGTGACGGAGTACCGCGTCGAGGCTCGGACCTTCTACTCGAAGCCGACCCTCAACAAGAACCACATCGCCGAGGCCTCCCAGGAGGAGGTGCAGGCGCTGCTGGACACGTACACCGCCGCCGGCTGGCGGCTCGCGTCGACCGACGCGGCCTCGTTCGGCGCCGCGGTCTACGTCTACCTGTACTTCGAGCGCGAGGCCTAGAACCGCGCCAACACTCTGCGAAGAGCGCCCGGGCCGGTGGTCGCCGCCCGGAGCGGCCTCTAGCTTCCGGGTTCGTTCCGCCCGCTGCGCACTCGCGGCGGGCGGCCTTGTCCGGACCCTCCCCGAGAGACCGATGCCGAAGATGAAGTCGAACAGCGGCGCCAAGAAGCGCTTCACGCTGACCGGGACGGGTCGCGTCAAGCGTCACAAGGCGTTTACGAGCCACATCCTGACCAAGAAGTCGCCGAAGCGCAAGCGGAATCTCCGCGACGCCACGCTGGTCACGGCTGCCGACGAGCCCCGCATGAAGCGGCTGCTCGGCAAGTAACGAGGCCTGACGCCTCGCCCGCCCCTCCTCCCTCACCCTCACCCACGGATCCAAGATGCCCCGAGCTCGAAATCTCGTGGCCTCCCGTCGCCGTCGCCGCAAGGTTCTTGCACAAGCGAAAGGTTACTGGGGCCGCCGTGGCAACGTCTACACCGTTGCCAAGCACTCCGTCGAAAAGGGCCTCCAGTACGCCTACCGGGATCGCCGCGCTCGCAAGCGGCAGTTCCGGCGGCTCTGGATCGCCCGTATCAACGCTGCCGCCCGTCAGAACGGGACCACGTACTCGCGTCTGATCTCCGGCCTCTCGAAGGCCGGCGTCCCGCTGAACCGGAAGGTCCTCGCGGACCTCGCGGTCCACGACAAGGCCGCCTTTACCGCCGTGGTCGAGCTGGCCGCGGCGTAAGCCCCGGACCGTCTCGACCACGTGACTCCCGCTCGGCCCCGGCCCGGCGGGAGTTTTTGTAGGCTCGCGCTCCGCTCCCCCGCCCCATGTCCGACACGCCCCTCGACTCCGCGATCGCCGCCGTCCAGGCCGAGATCGACGCGCTCCCGATCACCGACGCCGAGACGGCCGAGGCCTACCGGGTCCGGTTTCTCGGCCGGAAGTCCGGCGTCATCACTGACCTGTTCGCCCAGATCGGGACCGTCCCCGGCGACCAGCGCCGCGCGGTCGGCCAGCGGCTCAACGAGCTCAAGCAGGCCGCCCAGTCGCGCCTCGACGCCGCGCTCGCCGGACTGGCGGGCGACACGGAGGCTGGGGCCACCGACCTCGACCTGACGCTGCCGGGCCGCGTGCCCGCGCCGGTCGGCCAGGGCAGCCTGCACGTGCTGACCCAGACGCTCACCGACATCCAGGACATCTTCCGGTCGTTCGGCTTCGCCGTCGCGCGCGGGCCCGAGATCGAGGACGACTGGCACAACTTCTCGGCGCTCAACTTCCCGCCCGACCACCCGGCGCGGGACATGCAGGACACGTTCTTCCTGGAGCCGCCCGCGCCCGAGGGGCGGGGCGTGCTGCTGCGCACGCACACGTCGCCCGTCCAGGTCCGGGTGATGGAGCACCAGGCCCCGCCGATCCGCGTGATCGCGCCGGGCCGCGTCTTCCGCAACGAGGCCATCACGTACAAGAGCTACTGCCTTTTCCACCAGGTCGAGGGGCTCGTCGTCGACGAGACCGCCAGCTTCGCCGACCTCAAGGCGCTGCTGATGGCGTTCGGGAAGGCCTTTTTCGGCGCCTCCGACGGGCCCGCTCGCGAGGCGCGCATGCGCTTCCGACCCAACTTCTTCCCCTTTACCGAGCCCTCGGCCGAGGTCGACGTGTGGTGGGCCGACGAGACCATGCCCGGCGGCGGGCGCTGGATGGAGATCCTGGGCTCCGGCATGGTCGACCCGAATGTGCTCACCAACGTCGGCATCGACGCCGAGCGCTACACGGGCTACGCCTTCGGCATGGGCGTCGAGCGGCTGGCGATGCTCCGCCACGGCATCGACGACATCCGGCTCCTGTACGAGAACGACGTCCGCTTCCTCCAGCAGTTCTAAGAGGGATCGAGGGATGGGGGATGCGGCATGGGCAGAGTCCCCGCATCCCTCCGTGCCTCCTCCCGCATGCCTCTCTCGCCATGAACGTCTCCCTCAACTGGCTCTCCGACTACGTCGCGCACGGGCTCGACGCCGACGCGCTCGCCGAACGCCTGACCATGTCCGGCCTCGAGGTCGAGGGCATCGAGTCGACCGCCCCGCCGCTCGACGGCGTCGTCGTCGGGCACGTCGTCTCGGTCCGCCCGCACCCCAATGCCGACCGCTTGCGGATCTGCGAGGTCGACCTGGGCGAGGGCGACCCGGTCCAGATCGTGTGCGGCGCGCCGAACGTGGCCCAGGGCCAGCGCGTGCCGGTCGCGACCGTCGGCACGGAGCTGATGCTGCCGTCGCGCGAGGACCCGGCCGAGCGCCAGCCGGTGACCATCAAGAAGGGCAAGATCCGCGGCGAGGTCTCCTTCGGGATGATCTGCGCCGAGGACGAGCTCGGGCTCGGCGACGGCCACGACGGGATCCTGGTGCTGCCCGAGGACGCGACCGTCGGCCAGCCGGTTGCCGACCACCTGCGCCAGCGCGACGCGCTCCCTGGCGACGCCGTGCTCGACGTGTCGATCACCCCGAACCGGCCCGACGCGACGAGCCACCTCGGCGTCGCCCGCGACGTGGCCGCGCTCCTGGACCTCCCCCTCGCGCCGCCGACGGCCGCGATCCCCGAGGTCGGCGGCCACGTGGATTCGCTCGTGTCGGTGACGATCGAGGACGCCGAGGCGTGCCCGCGTTTCGTCGGGATGGTGGTGCGCGGCGTGACCGTCGGCCCGTCGCCGGAGTGGATGCAGGCGCGCCTGCGCGCGGTCGGCCTGCGGCCGATCTCGAACGTCGTCGACGTGACCAACTTCGTGATGCTGGAGACCGGCCAGCCGCTCCACGCCTACGACCTGGCGACGCTGGCCGAGTCGCGCGTCGTCGTCCGGCGCTCGCCCGGCGGCGAGACGTTCACGACGCTCGACGGCGTCGAGCGCACGCTCGCGAAGGGGACCGTGATGGTGGCCGACGGCGCCGGATATGTCGGCATCGCGGGCGTGATGGGCGGGCTCGACAGCGAGGTGTCCGACGCCACGACCGACGTGTTCATCGAGGGCGCGTACTGGGACCCGGCCTCGATCCGCCGCGCCTCGAAGGCGCTCGGGCTGCAGACCGACGCCAGCTACCGCTTCGAGCGCGGGGCCGACCCGACGGGTCAGCCGCTCGCTGTCGCGCGCGCCGCCGAGCTGATCGCCGAGACCGCCGGCGGCACGATCGTCGACGGCCGGATCGACGCCCACTCTCTCCCTTACGAGCCGCGGACCGTCACGCTCCGCCCGTCGCGCGTGGCGCGCGTGCTGGGCATGGAGGTCCCGCGCGACGAGATCGTGCGGCTGCTCACCGCCATCGGCTTCGAGGTCGCCGACGACGCGGACGCGCTCGACGCCTTCGCCGAGGCCGTCCAGGCCGGCGGCGTCGGCGCTGGCGTGCAGGCCGCCGACGACGCGCTGACCGTCACCATCCCGCCCTTCCGCCCGGACGTCGAGCGCGAGGTCGACGTGGTCGAGGAGGTCGCCCGGCTGTGGGGCTACGACCGGCTCCCCGTGCCCGACGCCACGCCCGTCCCGCTCGTCCCGGCCGGCGACACGCCCGACGCCCGCCTGCTCGACCGGACGCGCGGGCGGCTCGCGGCGCTCGGCTTCCGCGAGATGGTCACCAACTCGCTGCTCCCAAAGGCGACCGCCGCGTCCTTCGCCGACGCCGCCTGGACCGGCCGCCCCGGCGGCGCCGTCGAGACGCTCAACCCGATCTCGCAGGAGATGGCCGCGCTCCGGCCGTCGCTGCTGCCCGGCCTGCTGGCGGTCGCCAGCTACAACCAGGCGCGCGGGGCCGGCGCGCTGCGGCTGTTCGAGGCCGGCCACGTCTATCGGACATCCGACGCCAACGACGGCGCCGTCTCGGGCTACCACGAGCACACCTCGCTCGTCGTGGGGATGAGCGGGGCCGCGCCGGCGTCGTGGGAGGGCCCGGCCCGCCCGCTCGACGTGTACGACCTCAAGGGCGTCGTGGCCGACCTGCTGGCGGACCTCGGGCTGGACAATATCACTGAGACGCCGCACCCCGCACCCGAGGCGCTGACGGCGTACGCGCTCGACCTCGCCGTCGGCGACACCCGGATCGGCCGCCTGGGTTTGGTTGCCGATTCCGTCGCGGACGCCGCCGACCTCGTCGAGCCGCTGTATGTGGCCGAGCTCGACTGGGACGCGGTCGCGGCACTCGCCACGCGCAGTCAGCCCGCGCGCTACGCGCCCATCTCGCGCTTCCCGACCGTCGAGCGTGACTTGGCGCTCGTCGTTCCCGAGGCGCAAGCCGCCGGGCCGCTTCTCGACACGATCCGCAGCGCGGGCAAGCCGCTTCTCCAAGACGTCCGCGTGTTCGACGTGTACCGGGGCGAGGGCGTCGGCGACGGGCAGAAGAGCCTGGCCGTCGCGCTCCGCTTCGGCGCCGACAAGACGCTGCGCGACAAGGAGGTCGACGGGCGCGTCCGCCGCATCGTCGGGGCGCTGGAAGCCAAGCATGGCGCCACGCTGCGGACGTAGCCATCGCCGGGCCTGGGCGGGGGTGCAGGCCGACCGCCGCCCATCAGTTGCATCGGTGGGGTCTCTCGGGGATACCCCCCAGGAGTTCATGTCTATCTTGAACCTCCCACACGCCCCGCCATGGAGCCCACCGACCGCCTTGAGGACGACCCGGCCCGGGCCGATGTCCGGCCCGAGTGGCGATCGCTGAGCGTGCTCCGCGACCGCGTCGAGGCGGCGGTGCGCGAGATCGGGCGGCTCCGTTCGGAGAACGCGGCGCTCGCGAAGCGGCTGATCGAACTGCAGGACGCCCGCGACGCCGCCCCGTCGTTCGCCTTCGGCGAGGGCGAGGACCCCGAGGCCCTGCGCACGCGCGTCGAGGGGTTCCTCACGCTCGTCGACGGCCTGCTGGAGGCCACCCCTGAAGACTCGGAGGGCACGTCGTGAGCGACCCCGTTTCCGTCCGCATCCGCATTCTCGACCGGGACTACCCACTCCGGGTGGCGCCCGGCGACGAGGACTACACGGTCCACCTCGCGGCACGCGTCGACGAGCGGCTGCGGCGCTTGCGCAGCCAGCTCCCGTCCCAGCCCGACCTCACGCACGCCGTCCTCGTGGCGCTGGAGCTGGCGGAGGAGCTGTACGCGGCGCGCGCCGAGACCGACCGCCTGCGCGCGCGCCTGGAGATCGAGTCGCAAGCCCTGTCCGACCGGATCGAGCGGGCGCTGGCGGGCGGGGCGGAGGACACGGACTGAGGCACGCGGGATGCGCAAGCGAGCGTGGTCCGGCACACCGTGGGCGGCCTATCGCCCTCCTCTCCCGTATCCCACCTCCCTCTGGGGAATTCGTGGTCTCTCACGGAACGGCGGGCAGGCCGGGGCGATATTGGGGACGCGCGGCACAGGCCTCGGTCCGTCCGCGCCCACCGGCTTGTAGCCACCGCATGGGAACCTGAACAGCGTTTACCGCGGGGGTCCTGTTTCGGATCTGACCATCAGACCGCACCCCGCCCTCGGGCGGGGCCTCGGGGTTCGCCCCGGGCCGCGGAAGGCGAGAGGGTCCAAGGGGCTCCCACATTGTCAGACGAGCAAGGTTCTCGTCCAAGCGCTGCAGGCTGGTGTCTCTGCTCGACCGGGTCGGCCCGACGGGAGTCCGTCGCCGCTGGCCGGTCACCTGCGCGAGCGCCCCGGGGAGGTCTCCGGGGCGCTCGCCTCCCGTTTCCCCCATGGACCCGCTCGTCCTCGTAGCCCTCGCGACCGCCCTGGCCCTGGCCGTGGGCTTTGTGGCCGGGCGCGTCGTCCGGGGCGGGTCCGCCGCCGCCCGGCTCGACGAGGCGGCCGCCCGCGCCGAGCGCGCAGCCGGGCACGCCGAGGCCGAGGCCGAGCGGCACCGCGCCCAGGCCGAGGCCGCCCGCGCCGAGCTGGCGACCGCGAGAGAAGACGTCGCCGCCGCCCGCGACGAGGTCCGCCGCCGCCGCGCCCGCATCGACGCCCGCGTCGTGGACGTGAAGGCCAAGACGGCCGCGGCGCGCGCCAAGATCGAGGCCGCCCGCGCCGAGGTCGAGGCGCGGTCCCAGGACCTCGACGCGCGCGAGGCCGCGCTCGACGCCGCCGCCCAGGCCTTCGACGCGCTCGCGGCCGCCGCCGAGCGCCGCCGCGTCGAGGCCGACACCCTGCGCGAGCAGGTCCAGACGCTAGCGGCCGCCGCCGGGCGCCGCCAGCAGGAGGTCGCCGAGCGCGAGCGCGAGGCCGAGGCCCTCCACGAACGGCTCTGCGCCGACGCCGACCGCCTCGACTCGCTCATCGAGGAGCACGTGGGCAAGCTGGAGCAGGTCGCCGGGATGTCGCGCGACGAGGCGCGCGAGGCGCTCGTCGCCGAGATCACGCGCGCGGCTCGGCTGGAGGCCGCTGGCGCCGTCAAGGAGGCGCGGGAGAAGGCCCGGGCGACGGCCCAGCGCGACGCGACGCGGACGGTCCTCAAGGCCATCCAGCGGATCGCCGCCACGGCGACGATCGAGCACACCGTCTCGACGGTCGCGCTGGCGTCGGACGACATGAAGGGCCGGGTGATCGGGCGCGAGGGCCGCAACATCCGCGCGTTCGAGGCCGCGACGGGCGTCGAGGTCATCGTCGACGACACACCCGACGCCGTGCTCGTCTCGGGGTTCGACCCCGTCCGCCGCGAGGTCGCCCGGCTCTCGCTCGTCCGCCTGCTCGAGGACGGCCGGATCCACCCGGCGCGGATCGAGGAGATCGTCGCCGAGACGAAGGCGGAGATCGACGCCGAAATCCTCGCGACCGGCGAGCAGGCCGCGCTCGACCTCCAGGTCCACGGGCTCCACCCCGAGCTGGTCCGGCTCGTCGGCCGGATGAAGTACCGCGCCAGCTACGGCCAGAACCTGCTCCACCACTCGATCGAGACGGCCAAGCTGGCGGCGCTGATGGCGGCGGAGCTCGGCCTCGACGCCCGCAAGGCGCGGCGGGCCGGGCTGCTCCACGACATCGGCAAGGTCATCGAGGGCGACCTCGAACAGCCGCACGCGATCGCCGGGATGGAGCTGGCGCGGCGCTACAACGAGCACCCGGACGTGGCGAACGCGATCGGCGCGCACCACGACGAGGTGCCCATGGCGACGCCCATCGCGCCGCTCGTCCAGGCCGCCGACGCCGCGAGTGGCGCCCGGCCCGGCGCCCGGCGCGAGTCGCTCGAACGGTACGTGCAGCGGCTCCAAAAGCTGGAGCGGCTGGCGTCCGAGTTCGACGGCGTCGAGCAGGCGTACGCCATCCAGGCCGGCCGCGAGGTCCGCGTGGTCGTCGACACGGACCGGATCACGGACGCCATCGCGGAGTCGCTGGCGCGCGACATCTCGCAGCGCGTCGAGCGCGAGCTGGAGTACCCGGGGCAGATCACGGTGACGGTCATCCGCGAGGTCCGCGCCGTCGCCGTCGCCAAGTAGCGCTCAGTAGAGGCCCCCACCCTCGTTGAGCGCCAGCCGGATGAACAAGCGCGGCGCGCGGTCGCGGCGCGGGATCTGGCCGTCGTCGATCAGGCGGTGGAACGTGTTCTGGATGGCCGACCGGACGCCCTCGGCGTCGACGCCGAGCGACAGCGTCAGGCCGCCGTAGACGGCGTCGAGCGCCAGGATGCCGTGCGAGTAGGCGCCACCGAGCTGGCCCGAAAGGTCGTAGGTCTCGTTGCGCGTGAGGCGCCCGAGCCCGGCCGTCGTGCCCGTCCACAGCACGGCGCGGAGCCCGAGGCCGGCGGGCGTCTCGCGGTCGGTGCGGACGACGCGGACGCGGATCGCGGCCGTGCGGAACTCGTCGCGCAGGAGGTGGGCGAACGCGTCGTTTTCGTATGCGACCTCGACGACCGAGCGCGCCGTCGCGAGCCGGTACCGGATCCCGCCCGACGCTTGCGACGTGCCGTCGGAGTCGAGGTAGCCGAGGAGGGCGTACGCCAGCTCGTGGCGCCGGACGCTCGGCTGCAACACGTCCCCGGTCGCGCGCCGGACCGGCGGGCCGAACGCGACGGCCAGTTCGATTCCGGGCTGCGCGCCAACGCCGGCGCCAGGGATCCCCAGATCGTCGACCAAGCCCTCTACCCCGACGCCGCCCCGCACGAGCAGACCTACGGAGCGCCCACGGATCAGCGGTGCGGCCGCGTGGAGGCGCGCGCCGAGCGCCGTCTCGTGGGTCCCCACCTTTGCCGTCGCGGCGGCGCCGATCTGGAGACGCGGGGTGTCGAGCAGCGGGCCACTCGCCTGCGCCGCACACGGCACCGCAAGCAGCGCCGCGAGCAGGAGGACGCCCGGCCTCACCCGCCGCTCACGGGCGTGATCAGCGCGACCTCGGCGCCGGGCGCGATCGGCGTCGCGAGCGGCACGTAGCGGTGGTCGACCGCCAGCCGGATCGTCGGGCGGTGCCGGGCGATGGGCGCATGTATGTCCGCCAGCCGGTCGAGGAGCGCGTCGCCGCTCGCGCCATCGGGCAGGTCGGCCGACACCTCGGCCGCGCCGATCTCGCGGCGGAGCACGTCGAACAGGAGCACGCGGACGGTCACAAGCGGGCGGGTGGGGGCCCGAGTCTACGGCGGGGGCAGCGCGAACGGCGGCGCGAGCGCGCGGCGGTGCCAGCCGGGCCGGGCCGCGTCGAGCACGAGCGCGTGCGCCGCGCCGACGGCGTAGAACGCGAGCCGGCCGTCGCGGGCGAGATCGACTGCCGCAAGCTCCGACGCCAGCGACGCGCGCAGGGCGTGGGCGGCGTCGGCGTAGGGGACCGCCCCCAACGCCTGAAACGCAGGCCCGGGCGGCTCCACCGACGCGGCCGCGTGCGCCAGCCGGATCTCGCCGTAGCGGGCCACGCCCTCCTGCCACAGCTGAAAGTCGAAGTAGCGGTCGTCGCGCGGCGCCAGCACGGCCCGCAGCGACGCTCGCGCCTGGACCACGTGGGTGAGCGCCGCCTCCGGGTCCCGGGCGCCGAGCGCGCACGCCAGTGCCCACCGGTAGCCGGCGAACGCTGCCCCCACGGCGGGATCCGCATAGGGGAACGGGAAGTCGAGCATCCACATCCCCGACGTGTCGCCGCCGGCGAGGTCGAGCGCGGCCACGTCGCCGAAGTAGCCGGGGCGGCTCATCTGGCGCTGGTGGACCCGCTCGTGGAGGAGGGTCAGCACCCACGCCGTCGGCTCGCGCCCCGTCTGCCCCGCCGTGCCGACGACGACCGTCGGGACGCCGCCGATGGGGAACGTCGCCAGCAGGCCGGGGCCGACCTGGCGCGGGCGGACGTGAAACGCCCCCCCGAGCGCGGGGTCCTCCCCGGCCGGCGCCCAGCCGTCGGGCGGCGTCGGGTGGCCGACGAGCACCTCGCGATCGCCGTCGACGAGGAGCACGGCGAAGGGGACGGCGGCGCGCTCCCACAACGTGCCGTCGAGCGCGGCGACCAGGCGGACGGCCTCCGCCAGCATCGCGTGGTCGGCGGGCGCCAGCGGCTGGGCGGCGGCGGGCAGGGCGAGGCAGAGCAGGAGCAGGGTGCGCATCGGACCGGGGAGGACGGGGCCCGAGGCTAGGGGCGGACGGGCCGACCGCGCCGCAGGGCGGCCGAAGGGATCTCGGAGGTCTGTCGGAGGCGGGCCGTTTGGTGGCGGAGGCCCGCCCTCCGAACTTCCTCCGACGCCCGCCCCGCTCGCGAGCCCCCCTCTCCGCCCCTCCGCCCCGCCATGCCGCCCCCCGACTGGACGTTCACCCTCGGCGAGTCGACCATCGCCCCGCACGCCAACGAGGTCCGCCAGCCGAACGGCACGACGGTGCGGCTGGAGCCGAAGGCGACGGCGGTGCTGGTGATGCTGGCGGCGCACCCCGGCGAGGTCGTCCCGCGCGAGGCGCTGCTCGAGACCGTCTGGCCCGACGTGGTCGTCACGGAGGCCTCGCTGACGCGGTGCGTGTCGCAGCTCCGGCTGGCGCTCGGCGACGACGCCCGCGAGCCGGCGTTCATCGAGACGATCCCGAAGGTGGGGTACCGCTTGCTCGTCGCCCCCAACGGTGGGGAGGCCGCGCCCTCGCCGGCGCCTGCGCGCCGCGTGGTGCTCGTCGCCGCGATCGCGCTGCTGGCGCTGGGCGGCGCCGTGATGGCGGCCCTGCTGGCGGAGCCCGTCGCCGACGACGCGAGCATCGAGGTGGCGTACCGCGTCGAGGTGGACGGGACGATGGACGAGGCCTCCGTGACCACGACCGGCTCCGACGGCGGGCCCGTGACGGAGACGGTGGCCGGGTTTCCGTTTACACGGACGGTCGGGATCGGTGGGCGGCGCGAGGGCACGTTCCGGGTCCGCGTGCGCGGGCAGGCCGCCGACGCCGAGGTGCGCGTCTCGGTCGCCGTCCGTCGCGGCGACGAGGTGCTGACGCGGCACGAGGCCACGGCGAGGGTCTCCGCCGATGCGCCCGAGACGGTCGACGTGTTCGCGCTGGCGACGGTCAGCGAGTAGCGCGGCGACCCGTCCGTGGAGCCATCCCGAGCGAGCGAAGCGAGTCGGGGGATCTCAGCCGGGCACAGCGCCGCGTCCCCGCTGTAGCTGGGCGGTGCGCGACGGAGATCCTTCGACTACGGCCTCCGGCCTCCGCTCAGGATGACACGGTGAAGCGCGCGCGCTGACGGCTGAGAGCAACGGTCACTCCACGCCGTCGGGAGCCCAGTCGACCTCGGGGGAGCGGTAGAACGAGACGCCGAGCGCGGACCAGCGGGGGCCGAAGGCACCGAGGCGGGCGCGGTAGCCCGTCCACGAGCGCAACGCTCGCGGGGTCCACCCGATCTCGGCGACGCCCGCGAGCCGGGGGAAGGCCATGAACTCGACGTCGGCGATTGTCGCCAGCGTCTCCGACCACAGCGGGCCCTCGACGCCCCGGATGGCGGCCTCGGGGACGCCCGCGACGGCCGTCGTCGGGTCCCAGTCGTAGGCGTCGCGGACGCCGTTGAGGCCGGGCCACGTGAGGCCCAGGATCGTGTCGGCGTCGTACTTGATGTCGAGGTAGATGCGGTCCGACGGAGACAGGACGACGGTCGCGCCCTCGGCGACCGCCTGCGCGACACGACGCGCCACGGCGGGGACCTGGGGCCGCCAGACCTGCACGACGGCGCCGGGCGCGAGGTCGGCCGCGGCCACGTCATCCCACCCCACGAACGTCCGCCCCGTCGCCGCCACGACGCGCTGGGCGTCCTCGACGAACGACGCGAACTGGGCCGCGCTCAGCTCCTCGACCTCGTCGCCGCCGAGGTGGATGGCGTCGCCGGGGAAGGCCGCGAGCGCCGCCACCACGTCGGCGACGAAGGCGTCCGTCGCGGGCGTGCCGACGCAGACGGCGCTGAAGCCGACGTTGGTGCCGGTGTACGGGGGCCGCGCACGGCCGTCGCAGTTGAGCTCGGGGACCGACGCGAGCGCGGCGTTCGTGTGGCCGGGCAGGTCGATCTCCGGGACGACGGTGACGAACCGCTCGGCGGCGTAGGCGACCAGGCCCGCGTAGTCCTCGGTCGTGTAGAACCCGCCGGGCCCGCCGCCGACCTGGGTCCGCCCGCCGACGCGCGTGAGGTCGGGACGGCCGGGGATCTCGATCCGCCAGCCCTGGTCGTCGCTGAGGTGGAGGTGCAGGCGGTTGAGCTTGTGGAGCGCCATGAGGTCGAGCACGCGCTCGACGTCGGGCACGTCGAAAAAGTGGCGGGCCACGTCGAGCATCATCCCGCGCCACGCGAACCGGGGCGCGTCGACGATGCGGACGGCCGGGATCGGGAGCGGCCGGAAGAGGGCCGCGCCATACTCGACGCGGACGGGCAGCAGTTGGCGCAGCGTCTGGACACCGTAGAACAACCCGGCCGGCGCCGAGGCGACGATCTCGACCCCGCTGGCGGCCACGTCGAGCGCGTAGCCCTCCGCCCCGTGCCCTGCGGCGGGGTCGATCGCGAGGGCGATCGCGGGTTCGTCCGTCTCGGCGACCACGCGGGGCGTCGTGTCGACGGTGTTGCCGATGAGGGCCGCGAGCGTCGCGCCGATCCGCCGGGCGTCGGCGTCCGTCGCGACGATGGGTGTGGTCTCGGTGACGACGAACGGGGGGGCCTCGCGCCACGCCACCTCGGCGGGGAGCGGCACGAGGGCGGGCTGGGCCGCCAGCGACGGGGCGAGAAGGGCCAGCAGGGCGGCAAGGCGGAGCATCGGGGCAGGCGCGTGTCGCCCGAGGATAGCCCCTAGCGGGCCGCCTCCCGGAGCCAGGCGGGGTATCCCTGGGCGTCGGCGGCGGCGAGCGCGGGGGCGTCTGGGACCGCCAGCCAGCGCGCGGCGCCAGCGGCGAGGGCGGCGCGGCGAGCGTGCGGCGACGTCCCCTCGGCCTCCAGGCACACCGACCACCACGCGGCCCCGGCGACGGTCACCGTCGACAGCTCCAGCGCGCAGCTCCCGCCCGCCAGCTCCAGCACGTATTGGCGGCGGCGCTTGGCGACCGCGAGCCACGGGCCGTCGAGCGGACCGACGGACTCGGCGAGCGCGAACGACCACTTGGTCCAGGCCTCGGCGGTCGCCCGGGCGGCGCCGGCGGCGACGGGCCCGGCGGCGCCGGCGCGGCGCTTCATCTCGAGGCGTCCCTCGCGCAGCTTGACCCCAAGGGCGTCCGACGACGGCGCGAGGTAGCGGTCGGTGCGGGCCTCCTCGTCGGGTGGGTCGCCGAGGGACGCGAACCACGCGGTGACCGCGCCGGGGATGGGGCCGGGGCGAAACCAGCGGACTTCGAGGGTGGGCGTGGTCAGCATGGCACGGATACCCCCGTCAGCGCGCGGACGATCCGGGGCGTCGCCCGACTGGCGCGAGCCGGCCTGCTGGCGCGGACCCGCCCCCCCCCGCCTGCCGGCCGCCCCCCTCCTTGGATGGGGAGGGGGACAGGGGGTGGTCGACCGGCCGTCGCGAGCCCGTCGTCCGCGCTACGCGGCGGCGATCATGCCCAGGACGCCCGCACGGATCATGGCGACCGAGATCGCCGCCAGGAACAAGCTGGCGACCTTGGCGATGGCCTTCGAGGTCCCCCGCCCCGCCAGCTTCAGGATCGCCGGGCCGAACGTGAACGTGATGAACACCAGCGTCATGTTGAGCAGGATCGACACCAGCGTGACGACCCAGCCGAACTGGCCGTCCGAAATCAGGATCGTCGTGATGGCGCCGGGCCCGATGATGAGCGGGATGCCGAGCGGGACGACGGGCAGGTCGACGGGCTCGTCGGGCGCGTGGTCGTGGAGCTTGGCGCGCTCTTTTTTGGAGCCGCCGCGCCGGTCCTTGGTGTCGCCGAAGGCCAGGTCCGTCACGGCGATGACGAGCAGGATGATGCCGCCGCCGACGCGCAGGTCGTTGAGCGTGATGCCCAGCGTGTCGAAGATGATTTGCCCGGCGAAGAGCATCAAGACGGCCAGCACGGCCGCCGCCAGCAGGGCGCGGACGAGCAGCTGGCGGCGGTCGTCGCGCGAGAACGTCTCCGTCATCCCGATGTAGAGCGGCAGGATGCCGGGGATGTTGATGGCGACGAAGAGGGGCAGGAAGGCAGCGACGAGCGCGGCCACGAAGTCGGGCACGGAATCGGGGGGAGGGGCGGCCGATGATCGCGAATCGCCACAGAGTACCCCGTGACGACTCCGTGACGGGCGCCGAACTCACCGCCCGTTCACCGCGCCGGCGCGGCGCCTTCGCGAGCGGACGTCGGGGCGGGTGCTGGGGCGTCGGGGTCCACGAACGGGGCGAGCGCGAACCAGCCGGGCTGGCTCCGGGCGATCCACCGGCGTCCGACGATCGGCGGGAGGCCCCAGACGACGAACAGCGACAGCCCGATCGCCACGCCCTCCGGCACCCCCACCGCTGCAAAGGCGACCATCAGCGGGCCCTGGAGGTGGCCGCCGGTCGCCATCACGAGCCCGATGTACGACCACGCCATCCACATAAAGTGCCACGGCAGCCAGCCCGGCCGGCGGCGCCACGCCGAGACGGCCCCGGCCACGACGGTGCCCAGGCTGACGAGGGCGGCGGCGTGGAACGGGCCGAACCCGCTGAACATGGGCGTCGTGTCGCGGAGCCCGAACGCCAGCCCGCACAGCACGACCATCGACCCGACGTAGACGCGGCCCACGGCTCGGTGGAGGCGGTCGCCCTTCCGCCGCGCCAGCACGATCGCGCCGGTCGCGAGGGCCGTGACGCCGAGCGCGGTGTGGACGATGGAGATCGGGGCCATAGCGTCGGGAGGCAAGAAGTCCGCCCGTTACGCCACAGCGACTCGCGGGTTACGCCGCCTCCGTCACCAGGTCCGCCTCGGCGACCTCGGCCAGGACGGGCGCCGCGACGGGCTGGTCGGTCTCGACGACGCCGTCCCGCAGGCGGACGATGCGCCGGGCGTGCGCGGCGATCTCGTCCTCGTGCGTGACCACGATGACCGTGTTGCCCTCGCGCGAGAGCTGCTCGAAGAGCCGCATGATCTCGTCGGAGGTGACCGAGTCGAGGTTGCCGGTCGGCTCGTCGGCGAGCAGGATCGCGGGGCGGTTGACGAGCGCGCGCGCCACGGCGACGCGCTGGCGCTGGCCGCCCGAGAGTTCGTTCGGCTTGTGGTCCATCCGGTCGCCGAGGCCGACGCGCTCCAGCGACTCGGCGGCGCGGGCGCGGCGCTCGGCCCGGCCGACGCCCGCGTACACGAGCGGGAGTTCGACGTTCTGCAGGCAGTCCTGGCGGGGCAGTAGGTTGAAGGTCTGGAAGACGAACCCGATCTGGCCGTTGCGGACCGCCGCCAGCTCGTCGTCTGAGAGCGAGCCCACGTCGCGGCCGTCGAGCTGGTACGTCCCCTTCGTCGGGACGTCGAGGCAGCCGATCACGTTCATCAGCGTGCTCTTGCCGGAGCCGGACGGGCCCATGATGGCGACGTACTCGCCGCGCTCGACGGCGAGCGTGCAGCCGCGCAGGGCGTGGACTTCCTGGGTCCCCATCCGATACGTCTTCCAGACGTCGGCGATGTCGATGACGGACATGGGCGGGTGAGGGGTGCTGAGTGAAGAGTGATGAGCGGGAGAGCAGAAGCGCGTGGGTGCGAGGGCATCGCCCCTCACCCCTTACCCACTACTCATCACTCCGGACCGCGTCGCCGGCCTCGAGTTCGGTGCGCAAGATGCGGAAGGGGCCGGTGACGACGGTCTCGCCGCCGGTCAGGCCCTCGCGGATCTCGATGTGCGTGTCGTCGGTGATGCCGGTCGTGACCTCGCGCATCTCGGCCTTGCCGTCGACGACGATGAACACGACGCGGCGCAGGTCCTCGCCCTCGGGCTCGGGCCCCGACACCTCCTCGCCGGACGCCTGGGCCTTGCGGCGGCGCTCGCGCTCGATCTCGTTGAAGTCGCGGACGGTGACGGCCTGGATCGGGACCACGACGGCGTCGGGGACCGACCGCGTGTAGATGTCGACGGTCCCGCTCATGCCGGGGCGGAGCAAGGGGCCCGGCCCGGCGGGGACGCCCTCGTCGGGCGCGCGCGCGGCGTCGGCCGGGGCGTCGCCGGCGGCGGCCAGGCGGACGACCACGGGGAAGTTGGTGACGGCCTGCGAGGTGCCCGCGTTCTGGATCCGCGCCGAGTTGGCGATCTGGACGACCGCCCCGCCCAGCCCCTCCTCGGGGTACGCGTCGACCTCGATGCGCGCCGAGTCGCCGATGGCCACGTTCACCACGTCGTTCTCGTTGACGTCGATCTCCATGGTCATCGCGTCGAGCCGCGAGATGCGCATGATGTCGGTGCCGGTCATGGTCTGGGTCCCGACGACGCGCTCGCCGAGCTCGATGTTGAGCTGGCTGACCGTCCCGGACATGGGCGCGTAGATGGCGGTCTGCGCGAGCTGCTGGCCGGCCTGGCGGGCCCCCACTTCGGCGCTGCGGACCTGGGTCCGGGCGCTCCGGACGCGGCCCTGCGCCGAGGCCACGCGTGCCGTGGCGCCGTTGACGGCCTGGCGCGCCGCGGCCTCCGACGCGGCGGCCACCTCGTACGCCCCGCGCGCGGCGTCGAGCTCCATGGCCGAGGCCACGTCGCGGTCGAACAGGTCCTGCTGGCGGTCGAGCGCGCGCTGCGTCCGCTCGCGCTCGGCGGTCGCGCGAGCGAGGTCGGCGCGGGCCTGCTCGACGGCGCGCTGGGCCTCGACGACGGCCGACTGCGCCTCGCCGACGCCGCTCTGGGCCGTCGCGATCTGGGCGCGGGCGCGCTCGGCCTCGCTGGCGTAAACGTCCGGGCGGACGCGGAAGAGCAGGTCGCCGCGCTGGACGCGGTCGCCCTCCTCGACGGCCAGGAAGATGACCTCGCCCGAGACGTCGGACGAGATGGGCACCTCGACCTCGCTGGCGACCGTCCCCGAGGCCGTCACGGTCTGCGTGATGGTGCGGACCTGCGCCTCGGCCGTCTCGACGGCGACGCCTTCCTCGCCGCCGCCCATCACGGCGGCCACGCCGACGAGCACGACGAGCAGCACGCCGACGCCGATCAGAATCTTTTTGGTGGGGGACATGTCGGGAGTCTCGAGGGGGGACAAGGGGCCGCTGGACGCGAGCGGCCGTCGAAGGTTACGGGGAGCGCTACTGGCCGACGAGCGCGGCGATGTCGGCCGGGTCGATGTCGCCGACCGCCAGCCGGACGAGGGCCTGGCGGAAGAGCAGCCCGTACGCGGCCTGGGCCTGGACCGACTGCGCGCGGGCAAAGGCGGCCTGCGCCTCGGCCACGTCGTACAAGGTGCCCGCGCCGAGCCGGTAGCGGTCGCGCTCGACGCGGAGCGCGGCCGTCGCGGCCTCGACCTGGGCCGACGCCGCCGTCAGCCGGGCGCGCGCGGTGCGGGCGTCGACGAAGGCCTGCTGGACCTCGGCGGCGACCTGGCGGTCGAGCGCGTCGAGCTGGATGCGGGCCTCCTCGGCGCGGATCTCGGCCTCGACAATCTGGCGGCGCGTCTGGTACCGGTCGAAGATGGGGACCGAAAGCTGGAGGCCGATGGCGCCCGAGCGGTTGTCGGCGGCCTGGGTAAAGAGCGGCGTCGTCTCGAAGGCCGGCGACCCGGGGAACGTGAGCGGCAGGCCGCCGACGAGCACGGGCGAGCCGTCGTCGAGCGTGACCGGCAGGACCGGCGTGTCGCCGACCGTGCGCTGCTGGAGGCTGGAGTACCCAGTCCCGGCGGAGGCCGTCAGGTTGAGGCTGGGCCGGCCTTGGGCCCGCGCGCTGGCGACGCCGGCCTCGGCGGCCTCGATGGCGAGCTCCTGGGCGCGGCGGTCGGCACGCGCAGCGCGGGCCGCGTCGAGCAATTCCGCGAGCGGGACGGCGGGCGCGTCGAGCAGGCCCGAGGCCTGGAGCCGGTCCACGTCGGGCCCGACAAAGCGATACGCGCCGAGCGGGTCGAGCCCGATGGTCTGGATGAGGCCGACGCGGTCGCTCTGGACGGCGCCCTCGGCGACGACGAGCGCCGTCCGCCGCTCGGCGACGACGGCCTCCTGCGCCAGCAGGTCGCCCCGAGGTCGCGCGCCGGCCTCGACGAGCTCGGCCACGCGCGCGCGCTGGGCGACGGCCGACGCCAGCGCCTCTCGCTCGATGGCGAGCAGCTCGCGGTCGAGCAGGAGCGTCAGGAAGCGCTGGGCGACGTCGAGGGCGACGGCCTGCTCGGTCCGCCCCAAGCCCGCCTCGGCGGCGTCGAGCCGGAGCCGCGCCTCGCGGACGAGCGCCGACGTCCGGCCGCCGTCGTAGAGCGCCAGCGACGCTTGAACGCCGACGCCTACCGTCTCGACGGTCTGGGACACGACCTCGCCCGTCGTTTGGTCGAACCCGAGCCCGTAGCGCTGCTGCGGCGACACGCTCAGGAACAGGTCGGGCAGGCGGTTGGCGCGAGCGGCGCGGACGGCGGCCGACCGGCCCCGGTCCGTCGCTTGGCTCTGGCGCACGGTCGGGCTCTCCTCGATGGCGCGGGCGACGGCCTCGGCGAGCGTCACGTCCGTGCTGTCCTGGGCGGCGGCGGCGGGCGCGAGGGCGGCGAGGACGGCGAGGGCGAGGGCTCTCAGAGACGGGTGCATCGGTCGG
The DNA here is from genome assembly GCF_046845755.1 of Rubrivirga halophila. Taxonomy (GTDB): domain Bacteria; phylum Bacteroidota; class Rhodothermia; order Rhodothermales; family Rubricoccaceae; genus Rubrivirga. Next base: position 3,951,748 of record NZ_CP177357.1, on the reverse strand, counting down.
GGGCAGGTCGGCGCCCTTGACGGAAGCGGGGCGCGCGGGTTGCGCCCGAGGGCGGAGGGTGAGGGAATCGAACCCTCAAGGGCGCTTACACACCTCGACGGTTTTCAAGACCGCTGCCGTCACCTATCGGCTTGACCCTCCGAACGTCCCGTACCCGTGGTGGGTCACCATGTGGCAGTTCGGACACAGTAGGCGCAGATTAACACCATCGTCGGTCCCGCCCTCGGCTTTCGGCGTCACGTGGTGGACGTGGAGCACGTTGTAGTTGTCGTACCCGCACGTCTCGCACCGGCCACCGCGCTCCACCGCCAACTGTTCCTTGAGGAATCGCCCCTGGTGCGCCTTGCTGCTTCGGTTCGACCCATCATACGTAAGCCCTCGACGACTCCGATTCGCACACGCTCGAGAGCAGGTCTTCTTCGATCCCCAGTCGTCGTCGCCGCACACGGGGCACACCTTCGTCCGACGTTGCGCGACGCCGTGGCACGTCCGCGAGCAGTAGACCGCCCCGCTGGCGGTCGTCGATGGCCGGCGATAGATGGGCGCCTCGCAGACCGCGCACGACGTGTTGGGCTGGCGACCCACCGCCGCTACGCCCGCAGGCGCTCGTTCTCCTTGGTCAGCCGGGCGACCTCCTGGATGGAGCCCTTGAGGTGGGCGCGGAGGTTCTCGTGCTCCGCGCGGAGCGCGGTCAGCTCGCCCTGGAGCTTGTCGATCTCGGACTTCACCTCGCGGAGGCGCGTCTTGGAGACTCGGATGGTGTCGGCGTCGTCGCTCATGTCGGGGCCGGGGCCCGGGGGGGGAGCCGAAAGCTACGGCGCGGGCGCCGGCTCGGGGCCGGTGCCGTCGGGCGCGCCGCCGTCGCCGGTAGGCTGGGGCGTGGAGTTGCCGCCGTCGGCGGGGGGCGGGGCCGGGGCGGAGCCCGCGCCCGGCAGGCGCGGGATGTCGTCGGCGGTGACGGCGGCGCGCTGCTCGAGCGAGACGCGGGCCTCGCCGCTGCCCTCGGGCGCGCCGACGATGGCGCGGTAGGCCCCGGCCGTCTGGAGCGTCAGCGTGAGCCGGGCGCGGTCGCCGTCGGGCTCAGCGACGGTCCGGGTGCCGTCCGGCCCGACGAGCACGAGCGACGGCGTGAACCCGTCGGTGCGGACCTCGAGGCGGATCCGGTCGCCGACGCGGCCCCGGATGGCGTACGCCTGCGACCCGCCGGCCGCCAGCGAGTCCCGGGCGGTGGCGCCGTCGGCGAGCGGGCGGGCGGCGGGCTCGGGGGCGGCCACCACCTCGGGCTCGACGGCCAGCTCGACGGCGTATTTGCCCTTGGTATCGGGCACGCGCGACGACACCACGACGGTGTGGGGGCCGGTCTGGCCCGGCGTGAACACGAACGTGACGACGCCGCCCGCCCGGCCGGTCTCGCCCCGGACCACGCCGTCCGGCCCGCGCACCTCGACGACGGCCGTGAACGCGCTGGACCGGACCGTCAGGGTGTGCTCGCGCTCCTCCAGGCCCCGGAACTGGTACCGGTCGCGGAAGAAGCCGTCGGCGCGCTCGCTGAACTCGCCGAGCGTGGCCTGGATCGGTGGGCCGTCGGCGACGAGCGGGCGGACCGGCTCCTCGGACCGGATCCGGAAGGCGTAGGCGCCCTCCTGGCTCGGACGCCGCGACGAGATCCGGACGCGGTAGAGGCCGGGCGCGCGCAGGCTCCCCACGGCGACCGTCACGGCCCCGGTGTCGGCGTTCTCGTCGACGATGTCGCCCTCGATGCGGTCGCCCTCAGGCGTCTCCACGACCAGGTCCGGCTCGAAGTCCTCGGACGAGACGCGGAAGGTGAGCACGCGGCCCGACGAGTCGGCGGCGAAGGTGTAGAGGTCCTGATAGCGGGCGTCCTCGGTCTCGAAGTCGTCGGCGGTGAGCGTGCCCTCGATCAGGCCGGGCTCGGCGACGGCGATGGCCTCGGGGCCCGTCGGGCCGGCCGGCACGACGACCTCCTCGACGGGCGCCTCGTCCTCGTCCGTCACCAGCCCGAACACGACGACGGCGAGCACGAGCAGGCCCGCGATGCCGACCGCGAGCAGGACCATCGAGAGCCAGCCCCGCGAGGCCGCCTCGGGCGCGGACGCCGGGCGCGGGCGCGGCGGCGGGGTCGCGGCGCCGTCGCCGCCGGCGAGCGCGGCCGTCGCGCTCCAGCGCGCGGCCGTGTCGTGGCCGTTGGGGCAGCCGCCGACGGCCTCCCAGGTCTCGCGCAGCGAGACGGTCCCGCACGTCGCGCAGAGCACGACCTCGTTGGCGGGGCGGAACGGGACGCGCGTGAGCGGGTCGGCCACGCCGGACCGCAGGAAGCGGGCGTCGGCGGTGGGGTCGAGGCGGTGGAACTCGGTCACGGGGTCGGCGGCAGAGGGGGGCCCAAGCTACAGAACTGGGACCCGCAGGACGGTGAGCAGACGGCGGATCAACGGCCGGGGCCGCCGGATCGCGCGTGCGCCACCAGCGCGCGGGCCCGACGCCGCCCCCCCCGGGCCGCCCTCCGTCCCCCGGACGCGCGGCCGCAGCCCCCGGCGGGCCGGGCCGGAGCGTTCCCCTCCGCCCCACCCTGCCCTCTCCGGCGCGGCCCGCATAACCGGCCGGCGGTCGGCGACCCCTCACCGCGCCCGACGGGCCTCGCGGGGAAGGTGCTCGCGGAAGACGTCCCTCATCGGCCGCCAGCCGTCGTCGGTGTCGAAGAGGAACTCGTCGGTCCCGACGCCCTCGTACTGGATGGGCTGGCCCCTCGGGTCGTCGGGGCGGATCCACAGGCGAACGCCCTCGGCCAGGACGATGGCGAGCCCCTCCCGGACCAGGATCCGGCGCCCGTCGGGCAGGCGCTCGACACGCGCACGAAACGGCTCGGGGAGGTTCTCGACCCTGTCCAGCAAGGCCTGGAGGTCGGCGTCGGACAGCTCGGGGTCGGCGACGCTGACGGCCTGCCCGATCCGCCCGAGCGCGCGCACCGCCAGCGCCCGCCGCTCGGTCCGGACGACCGGCTCGACGGCCACGTTGTACGCCCCCACGAGCGCCCGCATCGTGTCGGCCCACGCCTCGGCCGGCGCCCGGCGCGGGGCCCGCGCCGTGTAGCGGACGCGCGTCCACGTCCCGGCGCGCGGCCAGTCGTGGTCGGCGGGCACGTGGGGCCGCTCGGCCTCGCGCGTCTCGACCGCCAGCCGCGCCGGCGCGGCCACGACGGCGTCGAGCGCCTTCATCGTGTGGTGGCCCGGCCCGACCTCGCCGTACGTCGTCCACTCGACGGCGAACCCGACGAGCGTCTCGGTCTCGACCGGCGTCGCGCACGCGCCGACGGCGACCGCGAGCGCGGCCGCGAGCGCCAGCGGGCGGCGACGGTCGGGCGCCGGGCGGCCCGCGCGCACGACGGCCGCGGCGCGGTCGAAGGTGTCCGAGGCGTGGGGCTGGAGAGCGTCGAACATGGCGTCAGAGGCTGAGGGCGGGGACGGGCACGGGGTCGTCGAGGCGGGCGCGGAGGCGGGCCCGGGCGCGCGCCAGCCGGCTCTTCACGGCCGACGCGCTCCGGTCGCCCTGGACGGCGCGGATCTCGTCGACCGAGAACCCGCCGACCTCGAACAGCAGGAGCGCCTCGCGCTCGCGGCGGCCCAGCCCGGCCAGCGCCGCCAGCAAGTCGTGCGCCTCGCCGCTGGCGGGCGCCGTGACCAGCCCGAGCGGGCCCGCCACGTCGTCGGGCGGGAGCGGCGCGAACCGGCGCCAGACCGACCGCCGCTGGGCCTTGCGGACCTCGCGTGTGACGATCCGAAACAGCCACGGCCGGAACCGCTCGCGGTCGCGCAGGCCGCCGAACCCCTCGAGCGCCGCCAGCAGCGCCGACTGGAAGGCGTCCTCGGCGTGCGACGGCGACCACCGCGCGCACAGCCCCCGGCAGTACCGGAGCGCATCCGCGTAGTGGGGGCGGAGCGCGGTGAGGAAGGCGTCGGGGTCGGCCGGCATGAGGGATGGGGAGACGCCCCCTAGATGCACCTCGCCCCCCCACGGTCGCACGGTGCCGCGAGTTTTTACACGCCCCGACGGCCCTCCTGCCCGCCGCTTGCGGCACCACCCAGGTTGGCACCACCTCGCCCTCCCTGCGTTCGGGGCGCAGGCGCAGGGGCTCGGGCGGGCGTAGAGGTAGACGGCGGCGTCCCAGACGATCGGCCCCTCGAACGGCTCGTTGCTGCCCCCTCCCGGGCCGGGGCGGATGCGCGAAGCAGCGTCGGGCCGGCCGCGAGCGGGCCCGGCACGAGGAGGGCGACGACAGCGAGGGGCGGCCACATGGACGCACCGCCAGTCTCCCGGAGTGCAGGGCTGCCCGCTGGAACCGCCGGCCCGACGGCGTTCGCCGCGTGGCGCGTAGACTCAGGGCGCCGAGCGCGCCTCCTCCCATGACGCACTTCCTGTTCGAGCCCGACACGGTCGTCAACCTGGCGCTGCTGGTCATGAACGTGGCGGTGCTGGGGTACCTCGTGTCGATCCGGGGGAAGAGCCGGGCCACCTGGTGGCTGGTCGCCGTCTACGGCGCGCTCTCGGTCTACGCCCTGGGCGCCGTCGTCAACACGATCCTGTTTACGGACGATCCCGTGCTCTGGCGGCTGTTGGGCGGGGTGTTCTTCGTCTCGACCGGCGTGGCGCTGTGGGCGATGATGGGGTTCGCCTATCGGATCCTCGAGGCGCCGTTCCCCCGGGAGGCCCGCTGGGTGACGGCTGGGACCAGCGGGCTCCTCGCGCTCCACCTCACCGTGGTCGTGGGGACGTTCATGGGGAACCCGGCGCCGGCCCGGCTCCCCCTCCTGCACGCGCCGCTCATGCTCGCGTTCATGGCGTGGGCGACGGTCGTGCTCGTGCGCAAGCGGCGGTGGGCGAAACGGGCCGGGCGGGCGAGGGCGGCGCGGGCGTTCGGGTCGTACGCCCTCATCAACGTGCTCCTGGTGGCGTTCCTGTTCGAACAGGCGCTCGTCAACGCCGGGCTCCTCCCCGTCTTCGGAGCGTCCCGGGTGATCGCGGGGGTCGGGTTCCTGGGGTTCTTTTTTGGGCTCGCGGCGGTCTACCTCGCGCACGCGCCCGAGCCGACGACGCTGCAGGCCAAGCTCGTCGGGCTCGCGCTCGCGACCGCGCTGGCCGTCACGTCGGGCCTGGTGACGGCGGCGTTCCCGTTCCGGGTCGTCCCGGACGCGCTCCCGGCGATGCCCCAGAACCAAGCCCTGCGGTACACGCCCGACGGCGCCGGGGGCTACACGCTCGACGCCTTGCCGGCGCGGCTCATCGTCCCACGCGGCGACCGGCTCGGGCTCGCAAACGCCGCGGACACGACGGTCGCGCTCGGCTTCGCCTTCCCGTTCTACGACCGCCCTCGGACCGAGGCGACGGTCGACAACGACCCCGTGGTGACGTTCGGGGAGGCGGCCCGGACGTTCCGGGAGTTCGCGATCGCCCGGCCGGCGGCCGTCGTCCCGCTCGGGCTCGACCTTGATCCCAGTCGTGGCGGCGGGGTGTTCCTCGAGCGGGCGCCGCGCCGCGCCACGCTCACCTGGGTCCGCGCGGCGATCGTCTACGGGCGGGGCCAAGCCACGGTCCAGCTCGTGCTCCATGCCGACGGCCGGATCGACTTCGTCTACGGCGAGGTGAGCCCGTCGCGGGGGCTGCTCGGCCGGGGGATCCTGCCCGGCGGCACGCCGCTCGACAGCGCCACTCCCCTCGATGCGACGCTGCCGGCCCGCGTCGCGTCGGGCGCCCCGCACTTCGAGAACTACGAGCTGGCGTACCTGGAGGCGGCCCACGCCCGGGTCGCCCCGCTCGTCTGGCTCACGCTCGGGGCCTCGGCCTTCGTCGTGCTCGTGTTCCCGCTGTTTTTCCGGGGCAGCCTGCTCCGCCCGCTCCGCGACCTGCTCGCCGGCGTCCGCCGCGTCGACGCCGGCGACCTCGGCGTGGCCGTGCCCGTCGGGACGCCGGACGAGTTCGGGCGGCTGGCCGCCGGGTTCAACGGGATGACGGCGTCGCTGCGGGACCACACCGAGCGGCTGGAGGAGCTCGTGGCCGAGCGGACGGCCGAACTGGAGGCCGCCCAGGGCCGGCTCCTCCACGCCGAGAAGATGGCGTCGCTCGGGGCGCTGACGGCCGGGATCGCCCACGAGATCAAGAACCCGCTCAACTTCGTGACCAACTTTGCCGGGCTCACCGTCGAGCTCGCCGACGAGCTCGCGGCCACGACCGACCCGGCCGAGCGGCAGGCGCTCCTCGACGACATCCGCCAGAACGCCGGCACCATCGAGGCCCACGGCCGCCGCGCCGACGCCATCGTCGCCTCGATGATGGCGCACGCCCAGAACGGAACCGGCGAGCGCGGCCCCGTCGAGATCGACGCGTTCGTCGACGAGCACGTCGACCTCGCGTGGCACGGGCAACGGGCCCGCAACCCCGGCGCCGAGGCCTCCATCGTCCGCGACTATGGGGGGGCGGGCCCGGTCGAGGTGGTGTCGCAGGAGCTCGGCCGGGTCCTCGTCAACCTGCTCTCGAACGCGTTCGACGCCGTGGCCGAGCGGGCGGCCGGGGCGGGCGACGGGTACGCCCCCACGGTGACCGTCTCGACGCGGGCGGCGGCGGGCGGCGTCGAGGTCCGCGTGGCCGACAACGGGCCGGGGATGGCGCCCGACGTTGCGGCCCGGGTGTTCGAGCCGTTCTTCACCACGAAGCCGCCCGGCGAGGGGACCGGGCTCGGGCTCTCGCTCAGCCACGACATCGTCGCGCAAGGCCACGGCGGGACGCTCGCCGTCGAGACCGCCGAGGGCGAGGGGGCCACGTTCGTGCTGACGCTGCCCCGGGGGTGACGCGTCCGCCCCGGCGCCGAGGCGGGGTCAGTCGGCCGGGTCCCAGAGCACCCGGCGCGCATCGACCGCGACGGCGGCGCCCGGCGCGTGCGGCAGCCGCCCCACGCCGCCCGGCATCGCCACGCGGTGCGCGACGCCGTCGACCGTGACCTCGACGGGCACGTCGAACACGGCGCCGGCCGCGGCTGGGGGCACGACCCACGTCAGCACGACCGCCGACGATTCTGCCGTCCGGTCGGTCGGCACCTCGTGCTCGATGCGGAGCTGGGGCGGCGCGGGCTGGCGGAGGTACACCTCGAACACGCCGCTCAGGTCGCGCCCGGCCGCGCGCGACATCGCCGTGAGCACGTCGTCGGTCGAGACCCATCGCGCCTGGCGGCCGTCGGTCACGGCCTCGTGCGCCTCCGACGGGTACAGGAGGGATCGCATCGCGGTCAGGAAGGCGTCGTCGTCGTCGACCAGGTAGCGCAGCGTGTGGAGCACCCAGGCGCCCTTGACGTAGATGTCGCCGTTCGAGCCGCCGTCGGGGAGCGCGTACATCTGCTGCGTGGTCCGCGTCTCGCGCGGGGCGACCGCGATGGCGTTGCGGTGTCGCCGCTTGCCCTGCATGTAGCGGAGGTAGGTCGCATCCGCGTCGCCGCCCGCGCGGCGCGCGATGTCCTCGGCGCGCAGCGCCTCGGCGTAGCTGGCGAACGACTCGTGGATCCAGAAGTCGTTCCAGTCGGGCGCCGACCCGAGGTTGGCCCACCACTCGTGCGCGAGCTCGTGGAAGTGGAGCCAGTCGAAGCCGAACGGCCCGTCCTCGAACGTCGAGCCGTACGCGACGAGCGACTGGTGCTCCATGCCGAGGTACGGCGTGTGCAGGATCTTGTAGCCGTCGCCGCGCCAGGCGTAGGGGCCGAAGGTCCGCTCCATAAAGTCGAGGTCCGCCAGCAGGCTCGGCATCATCCGCCGGGCGTCGTCGACGCGCTCGGGGAGCACGAAAAAGGGGACGTCCGCGGTGTACCCGACCGGGCTCTCGTAGACCGCCTCGACCGTCTGGTACGGCCCGATCCCGAACGACACGCCGTAGTTGTTGATGGGCGTCGACACGAACCAGCGCTCGGTCGCGGTCCCGTCGCCGTGGTCCGTCCGCCCTTCCCAGACGCCGTTCGAGACCGCGCGCAAGTCGGACGGGACCGTCAGCGTGACGCGGACCGAGTCGGCCTCGTCGCTCGGGTGGTCCTTGACGGGCCACCACAGGTCGGCGCCCTGGATCTGGCAGCTCACGGCAATCCAGGGCTGGCCGTCCTCGGTCTCGGCCCAGGTAAAGCCGCCGTCCCACGGCGGGCGGGGGGCCACGCGGGGCGCGCCGTTGTAGGCGATCCGCAGGCGCAGGCCCTCGCCGGGCTGGGCCGTCCGGCCGAGCCGGATGCGCACGCGGTTGCCGTCGCGCGTGAACGGCCGCGCGAGTGCCACCTCCTCGCCGGAGCCGGCGAGGTAGGCGACCTCCTCGACGCTCGTTACCGCCAGCGGCGCGTCGAGGTCGAGCAGGATCGCGGCGGTCGGCTGGACGACGCGCGCCTCCATGACCAGCGTCCCGTCGATGGTCCGCGTCTCGGGGTCGACGGCGACGGCGAGGTCGTAGTAGGTGGCGTCGAAGGCGGCCTGCTCGGGCTCGAGCGGCAGGCCGGAGTCGTTCGGTTGCGCGAGCGCGCCGCTGGCGGCGAGGGCGGCGGCGAGGAGGACGAGCGGGCGCATGCGGGACGGGAGCGTGGGGAGTGGAGGATAGAGACCGGAGGGGCCCCGGCGAGCGTCGGCCGCACCCGTGCAACCAACCGTCGCCGTCGGGGTGAGAGGAGACCCCTCCCCGCCAACCCGATGCGCACGCTCCTCCCGGCCGCCCTCTTCGTCTCCCTTCTCGCGGTCGCCGCGTGCGACACGCTGGGCGACGCCGTCGACGGCGCCGCGTGCGCGGCCTCGGGCTACGCCGACGCCGGGACGATCTCGGCGACGGTCGGCGGCGCGGCCTACCGCACGCCGTGCGTCCGCGTCGACGAGGCCTCGGGCCAGGTCACCGTCGCCAGCCTCGACGACGTGGTCTCGGACGGCGGCCAGCGGCTGCTGGCGGTCACGGCGCCCACGGAGGTCGGCACGTTCGAGGTCGGCGCGACGCGCGCGGCGGGCGTCTACACGGCCCGCGCCGCCGACCCCGAGCGGCAGGCCGACCAGACGTACGCGGCGACCTCGGGCACGGTCACCGTCGCGTCGGTCTCGGCGACGGCTATCGCGGGCACGTTCGCGTTCTCGGCCCGGACGCCGGCGGGCGAGACGGTCGAGGTCACGGCCGGCCGGTTCGACGTCACGTTCTAGGACGGCCCGGACGCGCGCGCCCACGTTGGGGTCGGTCGTGGCGCAGTGCCCTCCCGCCTCACCATGTCTCGCTGGACCCCGGTCCCCTTTCAATCAGGGTTACGTTGTCCGCACGCATTGCCCGGCCCATGCGCGCGGCGATTCCCGACTCTTCTCCCCTCCCTCTGACCATGCGATCCGGTCTTCTCCTCACCGCTGCGCTCGCGGTCCTGCTGGCGCCCGCCGCCGGCGCCCAGAGCCTGCTCGGCGCCTTCGAGCCGTCCGTCACCGAGTTCACGCTCGACAACGGGATGACGTTCATCATCGTGGAGCGCCACGAGGCGCCCGTGGTCTCGTTCTACACGATCGCCGACGTGGGCAGCGTCGACGAGCCGATCGGCCAGACGGGCATCTCCCACATGTTCGAGCACATGGCCTTCAAGGGGACCACGCGCATCGGCACGACGGACCTCGCCGGCGAGCTGGCCGCGCTCGAGGCCGAGGAGGCCGCCTACACCGCCTTCCGCACCGCCCGCCTCGGCGGCGCCTCGGACGCCGAGGTCGAGCGGCTTGAGGCCGCGTTCGTCGCGGCCCGCGACGCCGCCAAGGCGTTCGCGACCGACAACGAGTTCGACCAGATCATCAGCCGCCAAGGGGCCGTCGGGCTCAACGCCACGACCAACTTCGACAAGACGGACTACTTCTACTCGCTCCCCTCGAACCGGGCCGAGCTGTGGTTCGCGCTCGAGGCCGACCGCTTTCTCAACCCCGTCTTGCGCGAGTTCTACCAGGAGCGCGACGTGGTCCAGGAGGAGCGCCGGCTCAGGACCGAGTCGAACCCCATCGGCCGGTTGATCGAGGAGTTCTTTACGATCGCCTTCAAGGCCCACCCGTACGGCCGGCCCGTCGTCGGGCACATGGCCGACCTCGAGAGCATCTCGCGGACGGAGGCCGAGGCGTTCTACGCGACCTACTACGTGCCCAACAACCTGGTCTCCGTGCTCGTCGGCGACATCGACCCGGCGCAGGCGCGCGTCTGGGCCGAGCGCTACTTCGGGCCGATCCCGGCTGGCGAGGCGCCGCCCCCGGTCCGCACCGTCGAGCCCGAGCAGCTCGGCGAGCGCCGTGTGACGATCGAGGACCCTGCCCAGCCGATCGTGCTGGTCGGCTTTCAGCGGCCGGCCCAGACCGACCCCTCGGACCCCGTCTACACCGTCCTGGCGGACGTGCTCGGCCGGGGCCGCACGAGCCGCCTGTACCGGGCGCTCGTCGAGACCGAGCTGGCCGTCGCCGGGCAGGCCCTGGCCGCGCCGTTCGGCGGCAAGTACGCGACCCAGTTCCTGACCGTCGGCGTCCCGGCGGGCGACACCGACGTGGCCGAGGTCGAGGCCGCCCTTCTCGACGTGCTCGCCGACGTGGCCGAGAACGGGATCACCGAGGAGGAGCTCGCCCGCGCCAAGAACCGCGCGCGCGCCGACCTGGTCGGCGGGCTCGAGTCGAACACCGGCCTGGCCGTCCAGCTCGGCGTCGCCGAGACGCTGACGGGCGACTGGCGCTCGCTCTTCGAGCAGCTCGACGCCATCTCGGCCGTCACCGCCGCCGACGTCCAGCGCGTCGCCGCCGAGACCTTCACGATGCGCAACCGGACCGTCGCCGTCAGCCGGCGCCCCGCCGACAGCTAGCCCCGCCGGTCGCCTCTCGCTCGCGGGCCTCTCCCCCGAGGCGCTCGTCCCCAACCTGCACTCCTCCCATGACGACTTCTTTTCTCCGTTGGGCCCCGCTCGCGCTGGCGGTCAGCGTCGCCGGCTGCGCCTCGACCGGCCCCGTCGCCGACCGCCCGATGCCGGACGGCCCCCGCGTGGCCGACTACGACGTCCGCGACCTCGAGTACCCCGCCTTGCGCGACGTGGCGCTGCCCGACATCGAGCGCGTCGAGTTCGCGAACGGCCTGACCGTGTTCCTGGTCGAAGACCGCGCGCTCCCGCTCATCGAGGCCCGCGCGCTCGTCGCGACCGGCTCCGTGTTCGACCCGGCCGACGAGGCCGGGCTCGCCGCCGTCACGGCCTCCGCGATGCGGACCGGCGGCGCCGGCGGCCGCACGCCCGACGAGGTCAACCTGGCCTTGGAAAACGTCGGCGCGACCGTCGAGGTCTTCGCCGGCGACGACCAGACGACCGCGATCGCCTCGGGCCTGTCGGACGTGTTCGTCTCCGACATCCTGCCCATCTTCGCCGACGTCCTGATGGCGCCCGCGTTCGACGAGGAGCAGGTGGGCCTGGTCAAGACCCAGCTCCGGACGGCGATCGCCAGCCGCAACGACGACGCGCAGAGCATCGCCCAGCGCGAGATGCAGCAGCTCCTGCTGGGCGAGGACAGCCCGTACGCCCGCGACGTCGAGTACGCGACGCTCGACGCCATCGACCTCGACGACGTGCGCGCCTTCCACGGCCGCTACGTCCACCCCAACGCGACGGTGATGGCGGTCTCGGGCGACTTCGACGCCGACGAGATGGCGGCCACGCTGCGGTCCACGTTCGCAGGCTGGGCGCGCGGCGCCGACGCGCCCGCGCCGCCCGCGCAGACGTTCCAGTCGGGACCCGGCCTCTACTTCATTCCTAAGGACGACGTCAACCAGAGCACGATCTTGATCGGGCACCCCGGCGAGCTTCGGCTCGACAGCCCGGACTACCCGGCCGTCTTGGTGATGAACGAGGTGCTCGGCGGCGGCTTCGCGAGCCGCCTGTTCCAGACCGTCCGCACCGACCTCGGGCTGGCGTACGCCGTCTTCGGCCGCTACGCCGCCGACTACGACCGCCCGGGCATCTTCTTCAGCGGCACGTTCACCAAGTCGGAGAGCACGGTCCAGGCGGCTCAGGCCGTGCGCGAGGTGATCGAGTCGATGCGGACGACGGCGCCGACCGACCAGGAGCTCTCGCTCGCCAAGGCCAGCTACCTCAACTCGTTCGTGTTCAACTTCGACACCAAGAGCGAGGTGCTCAACCGGGTGCTCACGTACGAGCGCTACGGCTACCCGACGGACTACCTCCAGACGCTCAAGGACCGCGTCGAGGCCGTCACCGCCGCCGACGTGCAGCGCGTCGCCCAGCGCTACCTCAAGCCCGACGAGGCCAAGGTGCTCGTGCTCGGCCGGGCGGCCGACTTCGACCAGCCGCTGACGGCCTTGGGCACGCCGGTGACCATCGACATCTCGATCCCGTCCGGCGCCGACGACGGCCCCGCCGGGGACCCTGTCGCCGGGCGGGCCGCGCTCCGCCGCGCCGCCGAGGCCCTGGGCGGCGCCGACCGGTTCGCCGCCCTGACCGCCTACCAGTCGACCTCGTCGACGGACGTGGCGCAGGGCCAGATGGCGGGCGCGACGATCGCCGGGACGACGCTGGTGGAGCTGCCGGGCCGCGTCCGCTCGACGCAGCAGACGCCGTTCGGCGAGATCACGGTCGTGCTCAACGATGGGCGCGGGCTGCTCGTCTTGCCGGGCGGCCAGTCGCAGCCGGCCCCGCCGCCGGTCGCCGCCAGCATCCGCGACCAGCTGTTTCTCGACCTGCCGTACCTGATGGCGCGCCTCGACGACCTGGAGGCCGAGGCGCTGGCGCCCGAGGACGGCCTGGACCGTGTCCGCGTCCGCGCCCCGGGGCTCTCGGCCCCGATCACGCTCGTGCTCGGCGCCGACGGCCGGCCGGTCCGGGCGACGACCACCCAGGTCGGGGCCGAGGGGCCGACCGAGGCCACCGTCGCGTTCAGCGACTACCGCTCGGTGGGGGGGCTGATGCTGCCCTTCCGGACCGTCCAGAGCCAGGGCGGCGAGGTCGCCCAGACGACGACCGTCGAGGCCTACGACTTCTCGCCGACGGTCGCCGCCGACGCCTTCGACCTGGAGTAGCCCGCGCGGTCGCGGTCCGCTCGCGCCCCGCCGACCCGGAGTCGGCGGGGCGCCTTTTTGACGGCCGGCCTCGGCGCCGAGGCGGCAGGGCGCGGGCTTCCCACGATGTCCACCGGGACCGGGCCGGGCCGGACCCGCGTCGGGGGGGCGGCGTCGTAGCTTTCGGGCCCTCTCCCGCGCCGGCCGATGTTCGTCGAGTTCTTCCCGCTGTTCCTGATGGTCCTGCTCGCGCTCGGGCTGGCGATGAGCCTGCTCAAGATCGCCGAGCTGATCGGACCCCACCAGCCGAACGCCGTCAAGGAGAGCCCCTACGAGTCCGGCCAGGACCCCGTGGGGAGCGCTCGCGACCGGTACTCGGTCAAGTTCTACCTCGTCGCGATGATCTTCATCGTGTTCGACGTCGAGCTGGTGTTCCTGTATCCGTGGGCCGTCTCGTACGGGACGTTCCTGGAGGCCGGCGGCGGCGCCGCACTCGCGTCGATGAGCATCATCGGGGTGTTCATCCTGATCCTGCTCGTGGGCCTGCTCTACGACGTCAAAAAGGGCGGCCTCGACTGGGACTGAGCCCTTTCAGTTTGATTTGAAAACGGGACGACCGGCGAACCCCGCGGGGCCCGCCCCGTTGACTCCGAGCACGACCTCCAACCCCCATGTTCAGCGAAGAAGGCGGCTTTCTTACCACGACCGTCGACTCGGTCGTCAACTGGGCCCGGTCCAACTCCCTCATGCCCATGCCGATGGGCTTGGCGTGCTGCGCCATTGAGATGATGGGGTTTGCCGGGCCGAAGTACGACGCGGCGCGGTTCGGGTCGGAGGCCATGCGGTTCAGCCCGCGCCAGGCCGACCTGATGATCGTGGCCGGGTGGTGCTCCTACAAGATGGCCCACACGGTCCGCCGGATCTGGGACCAGATGGCCGAGCCCAAGTGGGTCATCGCCCAGGGCGCCTGCGCGTCCACGGGTGGGATGCACCGCTGCTACGGCGTCGTGCAGGGGATCGACAACTTCCTGCCGGTCGACGTCTACATCCCCGGCTGCCCGCCGCGGCCGGAAGCCATCTTGCACGCGCTGATGGACATCCAGGAGAAGATCCGCGTGACCGAGTCGGTGGCCAAGGACGTCCGCTTTACCGACGCCCCGAACCAGCTGGTCGAGGGCCGCATCGTCGCGCCCGACGGGTCGCCCCTCGTCTCCGCGTAGCCCCACCCCGATGCCCGAGACCCCCGACACGCCCGAGACCGCCCCCGAGGCCACGCCCCCGCCGTCCGCCGCGCTGGCGCCGATCGCCGGCGCGCTCGTCGGCGGCCCCGACGACGCCCCGTTCCTCGACCCGGCCGCCCAGACGCAGACGCTCAACTTCCACTTTTCGCCGCGCCACGCGCTCGCCGGCGAGATGGAGCGGTTGCAGACGGAGAACCCCCACGCCAAGGCCACCTGGGTCGTCCCCAACGTGCTGGCGGCGCTGACCGAGCACTTTGGCGACGCCATCCTGGAGACGGTCGGCTACGCCGGCGAGACGACGGTCTTCGTGGAGACGGCGCGGCTGGCGGACGTCGTGCAGTTCCTCTTCGACGAGGTCGGCTTCGACTACCTCACCGACATCGGCACCATCGACCGGTTCACCGAGGACGACCGCTTCGAGGTGTTCTACAACCTGTGCGCCATCGACGCCAAAAAGCGGATCCGCCTCAAGGTGCGCGTCGGCGAGGACGACCCGACGGTCCCGACCATCACGCACATCCACCCCGGCGCCAACTGGCACGAGCGCGAGGCCTGGGACATGATGGGCATCCGCTTTCTGGGGCTGGAGGACCACCGCCGCATCTACATGCCGGAGGACTTCGAGTACCACCCGCTGCGCAAGGAATTCCCGACGCTGGGCATCCCGGGCTCGCTCCCGCTCCCGGCCAACCGCCCCGACGGCGAGCTCCAGGCCGACCCGTACCCGCGCGCCCACGGCCAGATCCCCAAGGACCTGGAGAGTGATGCGTGATGAGTACCGAGTGATGAGCTCCACCCCCCTCTTTTTCGCCGACCAGGCCCCCGACACCGACTGAGCTGAGGGGGACGCCGTGCTGGGCTCTGCTCATCACCCATCGCCCATCACTCATCACCCGACCATGTCCGTCACCGATCAGAGCACGCCCCGCGGCCACGCCGCCGCGCCCGGCACGTCCGAGGACCTGTTCACGTTCTGGCCCCGCCACAACGCGGCGCTGTACCAGGCCCTGGCCGACCGCCACACCCAGGTCGAGATCCAGGCCGAGGTCGAACAGCAGGCGATCAAGACCGCCCGCGAGGCCGCTGACGCGGGCACGGAGGTGCTCGTGGCTGGCGACGGCGCCGACACGTCGGCCGTCCCGATGATCGCCGAGGACCCGCTGGAGAGCCGGATGGTCCTGAACCTGGGCCCGCAGCACCCGGCCACGCACGGCGCGCTCCGCGTGGTCTGCCAGCTCGACGGCGAGTCCATCGAGAAGTGCCTGCTCGACATCGGGTACCTGCACCGGGGCATCGAGAAGCTCGCGGAGGTCAAGACCTACCAGGAGTTCATGCCCTACACGGACCGCATGGACTACATGTCGCCGTACTCGAACAACGTGGCGTGGTGCCTCGCGGTCGAGAAGCTGGCGGGCATCGAGGCGCCCGAGCGGGCGACCTGGCTCCGCACGATCGGCTGCGAGCTGGCGCGGATCTCGTCGCACCTGTTGTGGGCGGGGACGATGGTGATGGACGCCGGCGCGCTCTCGGTCTTCCTGTGGACCTTCAAGTACCGCGAGGAGATCTACTCCATCTTCGACGAGGTCGCCGGCGCCCGCTTCACGGTCTCGCACTCCCGCATCGGCGGGCTCGCGTTCGACTTTTCGGACACGGCGCTGGCGATGATCGACTCGTTCTGCGACGAGTTCGAGCAGCAGATCGCCGACTGGAAAAAGCTCCTCAACCGCAACCGCATCTGGATCGACCGCAACGAGGGCGTCGGCGTGCTCACGCGCGAGGACGTGCTCCGCGAGGGCTACACCGGCCCGACGCTGCGCGCTTCGGGCGTGCCCCACGACATCCGCACCTTCGAGCCGTACCTCGTCTACGACCAGGTCGACTTCGACATCCCGATGCGGACCGAGGGCGACTCGCTGGCGCGCTACTTCGTGCGCGTCGAGGAGATGGAGCAGTCGGTCCGGATCATCCGCCAGTGCCTCCAGAAGCTCCCCAAGGGGCCCGTCCGCGTCGACAACGCGAAGGCGGCGTACCCGAGCAAGGACGAGGTCTATTACTCGATGGAGGGGATGATCCACGACTTCATGATGACCGACACCGGCGTCGCCCCGCCCCAGGGCGCCGAGAGCTACCACGCGATCGAGAGCCCCAAGGGCGAGCTCGGCTTCCACCTCGTCTCCGACGGGACCGGCAGCCCGTGGCGCGCCAAGATCGTGACGGGCTCCTTCAAGAACCTCCAGGGCCTCGAGACGATGATGGAGGGCGCCATGGTGGCCGACACCGTCGTCCTCATCGGCTCCGTCGACCCTGTCATCGGCGACAGCGACAAGTAAAGGGATGGAGGGATGGGGGATGCGGCATGAGCGCCCATCTCTCCACCCCGCATCCCCCATCCCTCTTCAAGACATGACTCCCGAAACCCCCGGCCCCTTCGTCTCGCCGTCGCCGCAGTACGTGCCCGGCGTCGCGCCCGAGCGCCACGTCGCCGACGCCGACTTGGTTTGGACCGCCGACGAGCAGGCCCAGATCGACGCCTTCCGCGCCCAGTACCCGACGCCCGACGGCGCCGTGATGAAGACGTTGTGGCTGGCGCAGCGCAAGTTCGACTGGCTCCCGCCGGAGGTCCTGAAGCTCGTCGCCGAGACGCTGGGCATCCCATACGCCAAGGTGTACGGCGTGGCCACGTTCTACACGATGTACTTCAAGGAGAAGAAGGGCACCTTCGTGCTCGACGTGTGCACGTGCTTCTCGTGCCAGGTCTGCGGCGGCTACGACATGCTGCACTACCTCGAAGACAAGCTGGGCGTGTCGAAGGGCGAGACGACCGAGGACGGGCTGTTCACCATCCAGGAGGCCGAGTGCCTCGGCGCGTGCGGCTCGGCCCCGATGCTCCAGGTCACGAACGGCCCCTACGTCCACAACCTCACGAAGGAGAAGATCGACACGATGGTCGACACCCTCCGTGACGGCAAGGCGCTCCCCTTCGAGAGCGTGACGCTCCCCCAGGACGCCGACGAGATGGGCGGCAACCGCCGGACCGACGCCGAGGCGACCGAGACGTATCAGACCCCGCCCACCTCCGAGACCATCCGCTAAGTGGCCACCGCCCGCCTCGCCGACCGTCAGATCCGGGCCGCCCAGCAGGCGGTCCGCGGGCTCGACGTGCGCGGGCCGGTGTCGCGAGCGCTCGGCCAGACGGGCATCGTGGTCCCGGCGGACGACGCACCGCCAGCACCCGCCGCAAGCGAGTCGGCGCCCGCACGCAAGCCGGCACCCCGCGCCTACGGCAAGGCGGCCCCGCGCGTGCTCAAACCGTTCGCTGAGGCGCCGTGGCCGACGCGCAACCCGGCGCCCGCCGCGCCGGCCCCGCTGACGGGCCTGACCGCTGACGAGCGCCGCGTCCACCGCATCCTGATCGACACGCTCGACATCGCGACCGAGCAAGAGCCCAACTCCTTCGGCGGCCTGGGCTTCGTGGATCGCCGAAAGCTCGAAGCGCTCGACCTCGCCTACATCGACGCTCAGCTCCTGGGCGACACGCGCCGCGACAGCACGCGCCAGACGCTCGGCGCCGTCGCGGTCGTCACCCTGCTCGTCGTCGCGATCGTGGTCGGCGTCACGGGGAGCTTGGCGGGCGCCCTCGCGCTGGCGGCCGGCGCCCTCGCGCTCGGCGGCCCGCTCCTGTTCTCGGGCGGCTCCGGGGCGACGGGCCAGCGCCGCCGCATCCTGCTCGCGCTCCGCGAGCTCGCCCTGCTCGCCCACGCCGACGACGCGACCTCCGACGCGCTCGCCCACGCCGACGCCCTCATCGACCGGCTCGCCGACGCCGACCAGGCGCCCGCCCCGCTCCTCGACCTTTCCGACCGGCACTCCGACGCCGACGCGCCCGCCGCCCGGCAGCGCGTCCGCAGCTAACACCCCCATGGCCGACACCCTCCTCACCGGACAGTCCAAGGCTGGCGACTGGCGCTCGTATGAGCGCGTCATCCTGCCCGCGATCCAGGACCTCCACAAGATCGAGGTCTACGAAGACAAGGCCGACGGCTACCGCGCGCTCCGCGACGTGCTCGTCGACGGCAAGTTCGACCCGACCGGGCTGACGAACGAGGTCAAGGCCTCTGGCCTGCGCGGGCGGGGCGGCGCCGGGTTCTCGACCGGGCTCAAGTGGAGCTTCATGCCGCCCGTCGACCCTGACATCCCGCGGTACCTGTGCTGCAACGGCGACGAGTCCGAGCCGGGCACGTTCAAGGACCGCCAGATCTTCGAGTACAACCCGCACCTGATGATCGAGGGGATCGTGTTGGCGGGCTACGCGATGACCATCAAGACGTGCTACCTCTACATCCGGGGCGAGTACGACGACTACATCGACCACGTCCAGACGGCCGTCGACGAGGCGTACGCCAAGGGCTACCTCGGCAAGAACATCCTGGGGACGGACTTCTCGATGGACTTGGTGGTCCATGCGGGTGCCGGGGCCTACATCTGCGGCGAGGAGACGTCGCTGATGAACTCGGTCGAGGGCCGGCGCGCGTACCCGCGCATCAAGCCGCCCTTCCCGGCCCAGAAGGGCGTCTTCGGGATGCCGACGACGATCAACAACGTCGAGACGCTGGCGGACGTCCCGCTGATCGTGAACCGGGGCGCGGCGTGGTTCGCGGGCATCGGGCCCGAAAAGCACACGGGCCCCGTGCTCTATGGCATCTCGGGCCACGTCGCGCGGCCGGGCGTCTACGAGTACCCGACGGGCATGCTGATCTCGGACCTCCTGGAGGTGGCCGGCGGCGCGCGCGGCGGCAAAAAGATCAAGGCCGTCGTCCCCGGCGGCTCGTCCACGCCCCCGCTCACGTGGGAGATGGCGCTGGCGGCGTCGATGGACGCCGAGACGCTGCGCGAGGCGGGCTCGTCGATGGGCACGGCCGGGCTGTGTTTTCTGGATGAGGACACCGACATGGTGAGCTTCACGCGCCGCATCGCCCACTTCTACCACCACGAGAGCTGCGGCCAGTGCACGCCGTGCCGCGACGGGACGGGCTGGATGGAAAAGCTCTTGCACCGCATCGACGACGGCGAGGGCTACACGCGTGACCTCGACCTGCTCCTCGACCTCTGTGACCAGATGGAGGGCCGGACGGTCTGCGCGCTCGCCGACGCCGCCGCGTGGCCCGTCCGCTGGGGCATCCGCCGCTTCCGCGACGAGTTCGAGGCCAAGTGCAAGCCGTCGCTCGTCGCCAGCGCCGCGATCGCGGGCGACGGGGCCGACGCCGACCTCGACAAGGTCATCACCCCGACCGGCACCCCGTAACCTGATCCGTGATTCGTGATGCGTGACTCTTCGGAACGCACCCTCACGCATCACGCATCTCTCCTCTCATGAGTCGACTCCTCTCCCTCCTCCTCTGCCTGTCGCTCGCGGCCTGCGCCAGCGACGCGCCCGAGGCGACCGACGCGAGCACCGATGAGGCTGTGTCCGCCGCCGAAACCGACGGCACGCCGTTCGGCGAGCCCGTCCCCGCCGGCGACGCGCTCTCCCCCGACGACCTCGCGGCTGAGCCCGACACGTACGCCGGCAAGTCGATCGTCGTCGAGGGCACCGTCCGCGAGGTCTGCCAAATGGCCGGCTGCTGGCTGACGCTGGCGGCCGCCGACGGCCAGACGATCCGCGTCGAGGTCCCGCGCGACGAGACCGAGAGCTACGTCTACACCTTCCCGAAGGACATCGACGGCCAGACGGTCCGGCTCGCGGGCATGCTCGCGGTCGAGACCGAGTCGGTCGCCGACCTGCAACACTACGCCCAGGACGCCGGCGCCTCGCAAGCCGAGATCGACGCCATCACGGCGCCCCGGCAGACGATGGTCCTGACCGCGACCGGCGCGGAGCTCGCGACCGGCACGCCCTCGACGGGCGGCCTCGCCCCCGCCTAGCCCCTCTCAACCGAACGACGCACACACGATGCCGACAGTCACGATCGACGGGCAGGCCCACGAGGTCGAGCAGGGCCAGAAGGTCCTCCAGCTCTGCCTCAACGAGGGCACCGAAGTCCCCCATTTCTGCTACCACCCGGCGCTCTCCGTCCCGGCCAACTGCCGCCAGTGCCTGGTGAAGGCGGGGACCCCGATGGTGGACCGCGAAACGCGCGAGCCCGTCCTCGAGGCCGACGGGTCGCCCAAGATCAACTACTTCCCCAAGCTGATGCCGAGCTGCGCGCTCGACGTCGCCGAGGGGATGGTGGTCCACACCCAGCGGACGTCGACCGAGGTCGCCGAGGCCCAGGCCGACAACCTGGAGATCATGCTGGCCAACCACCCGCTCGACTGCCCGATCTGCGACCAGGCCGGCCAGTGCCCGTTGCAGATCCAGGCCTACAAGTACGGTCCGGAGGGCTCGCGCTTCGAGTTCGAGAAGGTCCACAAGCCCAAGCGCGTCCAGCTCGGGCCGAACGTGATCCTGGACGCCGAGCGGTGCATCAACTGCACGCGCTGCACGCGCTTCACGGCCGAAGTCACCGAGACGCACCAGCTCACGATCATCAACCGGGGCGACAAGAACCACCCGATGACGGCGCCGGGCGAGGTCTTCGACGACGCCTACTCGATGTGCACGACGGACATCTGTCCCGTCGGCGCGCTCACCGAGGACTACTTCCGCTTCCAGGCGCGCGTCTGGGAGATGGACAAGACGCCGACCGTCTCCGACTTCGACGGGACCGGCACGAACGTGACGGTCTGGACCAAGAACAACCAGGTCCTGCGGATCACGCCGCGCGAGAACCTCGACGTCAACGAGTTCTGGATGCCCGACGCCGGACGGCTGATCTACTCGACCTACAACGAGGACCGCGCGTCTGGGCCGCGCATCGGCCGGAGCGCCGTGACATGGGAGGCCGCCGCCGCCGAGGCGGGCCGCCTGCTCGCGGACGCCGGCTCGAACGTCCTCTTCCTGGGCTCCGCGTTCGCGACCGTCGAGGACAACGACCTGCTGATGCGGCTCGCCGAGGGCGTCGGCGCCGACGCCCCGCGCTTTATCGACCACCGCGGCACGCGCGACGGCGACGACTTCCTCGCCTCGGCGGACCCGGCCCCGAACACGACCGGCTGCCTGCGTCTCGGCATGCACACCGTCGACCCCACCCTGCTGGCGTCGGCCGTCGCGGGTGCCGACCTGGTCTACATCTTGCAAGACGATCCCGTCGCCGCGGGCGTGCTGAGCGCGGCCGACCTCGAGGGCACGCCGGTCGTGCTCCACGCGACGCACACGACGGCGCAGACGCCCGCCAGCGTCACGCTGCCGGTCACGATGTCGGTCGAGACGATCGGCACGTACGTCAACGAGACCGGGCGCGCCCAGCTGCTGCGCCCGGCCAAGATGGTCCGCGCCATGAACCGGTCGCTCCTGATGGCGATGGGGACGGGCGTCGGCCGCCAGGCCCGCGTCGGCACGCCGTTCGACCGCTGGCACGACGAGGACAACAAGGTCGACTGCCTGCCCGGCTGGGCCGTGATCCCCCAAGTCGCCAAGGCCGTCGGCGTCGACCTCCCGGTCGTGTCGCCCGCCAAGCTGATGGCCGAGATCGCCGACCGCCCGGCGTTCGCCGGCGCCACGCACGGCGCGATGGCGATGCTGGGCGTCCCGCTCGAGACGTCCGACGCCGAGTCCCCGCAGATCACCGCCTAGCCTCCGGCTGGCGCTTGCGCCAGCGCACGCCCCCTCATTCCACCGTGTCATCCTGAGCGAGCGCAGCGAGCCAAGGGATCCCAGCCGGGCACCGCGCTCGGCCAGGCTTCCAGGGGCTCTGCTCGTCGGAGATCCCTCGACTTCGGGCCCTGCCCTCCGCTCGGGATGACATTCAACGGGAAGCGCTCGTAGCCTTCCGCCCCGTACCCCGCCTCGCATGGACGTCCTCGTCGCCGTCTGGGAAGTGCTCGATCTGCCGATCGTCATCTTCCTGCTCCTCAATGTTTTCCTGATCACGGCGTCGCTGCTGGTCTACGCCGAGCGGAAGGTGTCCGCCTTTATCCAGGAGCGCAACGGGCCCGACCGCGTCGGCCCGGCGGGCATCCTGCAGTCGTTCGCGGACGTGTTCAAGCTGATGTTCAAGGAGAACATCGTACCCGCGCAGGGCAACGAGTTCATCCACAGCCTCGCGCCGGTGCTGATGGTGGTGATCGCGATGAGCACCGGCTCGCTGATCCCATGGGCGAAGACGCCCGCCGGCGACGCGCTCGCAGTCGCCGACATCGGCGTGGGCCTGCTCGTCGTGCTGGCGATGACCTCGGTCTCGGTCTACGGCGTGACGCTGGCGGGCTGGTCGTCGAACTCGAAGTACTCCCTCCTCGGTGGCTTGCGGTCGTCGGCCCAGATGATCTCGTACGAGCTCGCGATGGGCGCCGCCGCGCTGTCGGTCGTGCTGTACTCGGGCTCGCTGAGCCTGTTCGAGATCGTCGAGAGCCAGGACCACCTCGCGAGCTTCGGGGGCTGGAACATCTTCCGCAACCCGGTCGGCTTCGTGGTCTTCGCGGTCTGCTCGCTCGCCGAGACCAACCGCGCGCCGTTCGACTTGCCCGAGGCCGAGCAGGAGCTCGTCGGCGGCTACCACACCGAGTACTCGGGGATGAAGTTCGGGATGTTCTTCCTGGCCGAGTACGTCAACCTGTGGATCGCGTCGCTGCTGATCACGGTGATGTTCCTGGGCGGCTACCTCATGCCCGGCCAGTCGCTGCTCGTCGAGTACCTCGGCCTGGGCGGCGTGCTGCTGACGCTGATCGGCGTGGCGATGACGCTCTTGAAGACGATGTTCATCGCCTTCTGCTTTATCTGGATCCGCTGGACGCTGCCCCGCTTCAAGTACAACCAGCTGATGAACCTGGGCTGGAAGTACATGCTGCCGATCTCGATCGCCAACATCGTGGTGATCGCGTTCCTGGTGGCCATCTACCAGCTGTTCGTCGGCTAGCGGCCGCGGCCAGACCGACCTTGCGGGGGCGTCTCTGGGGAGGCGCCCCCGTTTCTTTTGGATGGCCCGCCAGCGGAGCACGCTCGGCGCCGCTCACCCGCCGGGTCTCCGTCAGCCCGTTGGGCCCAAGCCGGGCCACAGGTCACGCTCCAGGTCCTCCCACGAGAGACCGGTGTCGACGTCGAGCAGCGAGCGGTCGGTCCGGGCGACGAGCGCGAGCACGGCGCCCCCCAACGCGACGGCGACGGCCGCCGGGCGGGTCCACATCCGCTGGCGGAGGGTCGCCCACCTCGAGGCAGGCGCGGCATCATCGGAGCACGTCGGAACGAGGTGGAGCTCGCGCAGGCGGGGGCACTCGTCGGCAAAGTCCTGGAGGTGGCCGCTGGCGATGTCCTCGGGCGAGGCGACGCCCCAGATCTGGCCGACGGTGTCGAGCAGGCGCCACGCACGGCGGTGCAGGCCGAGGCCGGGCCGGGCCGCCGAGCCCTCGAAGAGCCGGATCCGCGCGGTGCCCCCCGCGGCGGCGACGTGCCGCGACGCCTCCGCCCACCGCTCGCGCGTCACGACGCACGCGATCATCCCGCCGTCCGTCGCCAGCAGGCGCTCGACGACCGCGACGGCCTGGGGCGCGGGGTAGCCGACGACCAGGACGATCGAGGGGGGGCGGATCGCGTGGACGGGCAGGCCGGCGATGGAGGGGATCGGGCCGACGTGGCCGTCACCGACGGAGATCGTGGATCGGGACGGGGTCATGGGGTCGGGGGCGCCGCAGACTGAGCGGTCGCTCAATGAGCATAGCGTACATTGAGCGCCTGGTCAACACACGCCCCGAGAAAAGACGATGCCCGGCCCCAAAGCCCCCGAAGACCAGCGCCGCGACGAGTTGCTGGCGGCCGCCTACCGCGTTGCCGCGCGCGACCGCCTGGGTGGGTTGACGACGCGCGCGGTCGCGAAAGAGGCCGGCGTCAGCAACGGGCTCGTCTTTTTCCACTTCGGCTCGCGCGAGGGCTTGGTGCTGGCGCTTCTCGACCGCCTGCTCGCGACGACCGTGCTCGCGCCCGACACCTCGGGCACCACCGCCGCGTCGCCGGTGCTCCGCCTGCTCTACACGATCGAGCGCGACGTGGAGGGGCTGCCCGGCAACCGCGACCGCGTCGCGCTGATGATCGACTTTTGGGTGATGGGCACCCAGCATCCCGACGTGCGCCTCAAGATCCGCAAGGCGCTCGACGACTACCGCGAGGCGTACGTCCCGCTCACGGCCGCTGCCATCGCGAGCGCGCCCGGTCGCTACCCCGGCGTCACGCCCGAGTCGCTCGCGGCCGTCGCGACGGGCTTTATCGAGGGGTGCGCGCTCCAGGTCGTGATGGACCCGGACCGGTTCGATGTGCCCGCCTACCTGTCGACCTTGCGCGCGCTCGTGCTCCACGACGCGGCCCCGGCGGACGTCGCCTGACGCCCGCTCGCGGGTGCGTGGGGGGTCCTGTCAGCCCGGGAGCGTGACGGTGACCGTCGTGCCCTCGCCCTCGGCGCTCTCGACCGCCAGCGTGCCCCGGTGGCCGAGCGCCACGATGTCGTGCGAGAGCGAGAGGCCCAGGCCGGTCCCCTGCCCCGCCGGCTTTGTGGTAAAGAACGGCTCGAAGACGCGTGCCCGGACCGCCTCCGACATCCCCGTCCCGGTGTCCGCGACGCGGATCGCGACGCCGTCGTCGGTGCGCCGCGTCGAGACCGTGACCGTAGCCACCGCGTCGCGGTCCCCTGACTCGCGCCGCTGGCGGACCGCGTCGAGCGCGTTCCCGACCAGGTTGACGACGACGCGGCCGATCTCCTGGGGCACGAGGTCGACCGAGCCCACGTCGGGGTCGAGGTCGAGGAGCGGGGCGATGCCGACCGTCGGGTGCTGGACGCGGGCGGCGTGGGCGGCGTGGCCCGTGTACTCGCGGACGAGCGCGTTGAGGTCGACGGCGCGGCGCTCGCCGCTGCCGCTCCGGGCGTGGTCCATCATCGCGCGCACGATCCCGTCGGCGCGGCGGCCGTGCTGCTCGATCTTCTCGACGTTGAGCCGGAGGTCGCCCAGGATCGCCGCCCGTTCGTCGGGGTCGGCCTCGCCGTCGAGTTCGTCGACGAGCTCCTGGGAGAGGCTGGCGAAGTTGGTAACGAAGTTGAGCGGGTTCTTGATCTCGTGCGCGATCCCGGCCGTGAGCGTGCCCAGCGACGCCATCTTCTCCTGCTGCACGAGCTGCGCCTGCGCCGCCTTCAACTCGGCCAGCGACGCGTCGAGCTCGGCCGTGCGCCGGGCCACCTCCGCTTCGAGCTGGCGCGTGCGCTCGTCCAGCAGGTCGTCCATCGTGCCGCCCTCGGGGTGCATCGCGTCGGGGACCGAAAAGTGGAAGTGGGCCAGCAACCACCGCCCGTCGTGCCGGTCGAGCGCGAACGTGAACCGGGGCCGCTCCACGACCGTCTCGTCGCCCATCTCGATCGTCACCGCCAGTTCGCCCACGACGATCGCCGTCGTTTCGTGGAGCACGTGGACCGTCATCCACGGGATGTCGAGCGTGAACGGGTGCGACATCCCGGCGCGCTCGCGGAGGACCATCGCCCGGAGCGCGTCGCGGTCGGCGTAAGTTTCGCCGGGTCCGGTCCCGTAGCCGGTAAAGCGGTCGCGGACAGCGGCCATAAAGCGCTCCGTCGCCTCCTCGGACGGGTCGACCCAGTCGAGGAGAAGGGTGCGGACCGCCTGGCGGATCTCGGCCTCGGGGTCTCGGGAGGGGTCGTCCATGGGCCAGCTTCGGAGCGTGAGGCCTGTCAACGACCCCTAAAGCCCGAAGCTCCCGCGCGAACGGCTAGCGGTGGTCGTCCCAATCGTCATCCTCGTCCCAGTCGTCGTCATCGCGGTCGCGGTCGCGCGAGCGGTACCGGTCGTCGGAGGCGTAGCGGCGGACAAAGCGGCGGTACTCGTCGCGCTGGCGGCGGCCGAGGATCCGCTCGATGTCGCGGTCGGCGTCGCGCCAGAACCGCTCGACCTCGGACGAGGCACGCGCGCGGCGCGGGAAGGGGTACGCGTCGACGCCGTAGCGGCCGCGCGTGGCGACGCGGGCGGCGCGGTCTTCCAACAGGTCCGCGATCCGGTCGGCCTGCTGGCGGTCGAGGTCGACGGCCCGGTCCACGTCGCGGACGTAGTCGTCGACGTCGCGGCGGACGTCGTCGTAGCGGCGGGCGTCGGAGGGGATGCCGTAGCGCTCGGCCTGGCGGTAGAGGTCGTCGACGACGGTGCCGCAGCCGGCGAGCGACAGCGCCAGCGCGGCGAGAAGGAGGGGGCGCATCGGAGTCTGTGGTGGGGGTGGTGTAGCCGCCGCTCCGGCCGACGCGGTCACTACCAGCCGATCCGGCCGCCCTCGTCGTCGCGCAGGTCGTCGAGGGGAATGTCCTCGATGGGCTCTAGCTCGAAGTCGTCGGGGTCGACGTCGTCGGGCTCGTCGTCGAAGAACCGGCCGCCGAGGTCGCGGGCCTCTCGGGCGATCTCGCGCTCGATCTCGCGCTGCGCCTGGTCGATGGCGCGGTCGCGCGCGGCGCGGGCGCGCTCGGCCCAGCCCCGGCCCCCGGCGCCGTCTTCGAGGTCGCGCTGGGCGTCGGCGACGGCGTCGCGGGCCGCCTGCCGCAGGCGCGGGTCGTCGATGCGGTTGATCTCCTCCCAGGCCCGCTCCAGCCAGCGCGCGTTCTGGTCCTCGATCCCGCCCGCGAGCCACTCGTCGAGCTCGTCGCCGACGCGGCGCTCGCGGTCCCGCCGACGGTCCCGGCGCTCCCGGCGGTCGTCGGGCTCGGCGCCGCGGCCCGGCGTGCGGGGCCCGTAGCCGTCCGGGAGGTCGCCGTCGTCGCGGCCGAAGACGCGCTCGCCCAGGCCCTCGACCCAGCCCGCGAACCGCTCCCAGACGCCCGGCCCGGCCTCCTCCGCCTCCTCCGGCGTCGGGAAGCTCTGCTGGGTGTCGACGAGCCCGTCGCGCTGCAAGCCCCGGTTGAGGTCGCCGACGACGCGGAGCGCGTTGTGCCCGCCCTGGCCCCAGTACGACGATCGGAACGTCACGCGCGGGTCATCGAACCCGACCCAGGCGCCGAGGACGAGGTCGGGGCGCATGAGCAGGAACCAGCCGTCGGCGCCGTCCTGCGTGGTGCCGGTCTTGCCGGCGAGGTCACCGCGGGCGCCGAACGCCGTGCGCACCTGGGTCCCCGTGCCCTGGTCGACGACGCCGCGCATCATGTCGACGAGCGTGACGGCCACGTCCGAGTCGAGCGCGCGGCGCTCCTCGGGCGCGAACCGGGCGATCTCGTTGCCGTCGCGGTCGGTGATGTGGGTGACCGTGACGGGCGGGCGGCGGATGCCCCCGGACGCGAGCGTCGCGTACGCCCCCGCCATCTCGAGCAGCGACACCTCGCTGGTGCCGAGCGCGAGCGACGGGACGGCCTCGAGTTCGCTCTCGATGCCCAGCCGGTGCGCCGTCCGCGCCAGGTCGCGGGCGCCGACTTCCTCGACGAGCCGCGCGGCGATCGTGTTCTTGGAGTACGCCAGCCCGTCGCGCAGCGTGATCTCCTGGCCCGAGGTCGTCCCGCTGGCATTCGTCGGCTGCCAGATCACGCCGTCGGCCATCTCGATGGCCACGTCGGCGTCGGGCAGCGTGTCGGTCGGGCGGAAGCCCTCTTCGAGCGCACGCGCGTAAAGGAACGGCTTGAACGTGGAGCCCGGCTGGCGGCGCGCGCGCGCGACGTGGTCGTACGCCGAGCGCTGGAAGTCGCGGCTGCCGACCCACACCCGGACCGCGCCCGTCTCCGGGTCGACGGCCGTCATCGCCACCTCCAGCCGCATCTTGACGGCGCGGACGGAGTCGCGGAAGGCGCGGATCGCGAGCAGGCTGTCGGCGACGGCCTCGCCGTCGCGGCCCGACGCCGTGGCGCGGCGGTACGCCTCGGAGTCGCGGGCGAAGGCGCGCGCGGTCGACTTGCGGAGCGACCAGAACCGCTCGAACGGCTCGGTCTGGCGCGCGGCCGCGTAGTACGGCGCCGTCGTGGTGCCGAGCCGGCTGGCGCTGGCGCGCCCCCACTCGACGTCCGCGACGGTCTGGAGCGCGTCGCCGAACTTGCGCGCGGACTCGGCCGCGAGCTGCTGCATCCGCCAGTCGAGCGTCGTGTGGATGGTGAGCCCGTCGCCGTACAGGCTCACGCCCTCGCGCTCGGCCCAGTCTTCGAGCCGCACGCGGACGTGCTCCGTAAAGTGCGGGGCGCGGCTGGTCTGCATCGGCTGGCGCTCGAACCGGAGCCCCATCGGCTCGCCCCGAAGGCGCTCCGCCTCGGCGGGGTCGAGGTCGCCGTAGCGGACCTGCTGGCCGAGCACGATGTTGCGCCGCGCGAGCGCGCGCTCCGGATTGCGGCGGGGGTTGTACGACGAGGTCCCCTTGAGCATCCCAACGAGCGTCGACGCCTGCAGGCGGTTCAGGCTACTCGCGTCGGTCGAGAAGTAGGTCCGCGCGGCCATCTCGATGCCGTGCGCGTTGTAGAGGAACGGGACCGTGTTGAGGTACAGCTCCAGGATCTCGTCCTTGGTGTAGACCCGCTCGATCTTGCGCGCCGTGATACCCTCCTTGAGCTTGCGCGTGATGGACGAGGCGGTCCCGATCTCGTCGGGGAAGAGGTTTCGCGCGAGCTGCTGGGTGAGCGTCGAGGCCCCGCGGAGCCCGTCGCCGGTGAGCGCGCCCGCGGCGACGGCGGCCCACCCGTAGAGGTCGATGCCGCCGTGACGGTAGAACCGCCGGTCTTCCGTCGCCACGAGTGCTTCCACGACGGCGGGCGAGATCTCGTCGAGCGACCGCCACTCGCGGTTGCGGCGCGCGAACCGCGTCAGCGTCACGCCGTCGGCCGAGACGACCGTCGCGGGGTCCACCTCGCGCGCGCTCCGCAGGTCGGAGACGCTCGGGGTGAACGGCCACAGCAGGATCGCGTAGCCGATCATCAGGATCGCGACCGCCGTGGCGAACACGGCGCCGGCGCCGGCCAGCCCGCCGGCCGCCCACAGCACCCGCGTCGAGCGCGGGGCCTCCTGGTCGCGGACGTTCGTCCACACGAGCCCGGCGCCGGTGCGCAGGCGCGTCCACAGCCAGACGGCGACTCTCTGAATCCGGGTCCACAGCCACCCCAGCGCGCGCCGCCAGCGGGGCGCGGGGTCGCCGGACGGCGCCGGAGCGGGCGGGGGGATGGGCGGGATCGGCTCGGACATGGGGGACGACGGGAGCGGCGCGGCCTACGCGGCGCGGGCGCTCTGGGATGCGCGGCCTTCAACGCGCGGCCCCCCGCCGTCGTGCGCGCGGGCTGGACCAGTGCGTGAGCCCCGCTCTGTCGTCACGCCATCGGCGACGGCTCGACGGGCCACGAGCTCACGGCCTGGGCGTAGCTGAGCGCGGCGCGCGACGGCCCCCGCCCCCCGCCTGCCGATGGCGAGTCGGCCGCCCGGGGCACCGGCTCGCTGGAGACGGCCGGGAGCACCAGCCGGACCGTCGTGCCCTCGCCGAGCGTGCTCTCGATGGCGAGCGAGCCCTCCATGGAGGTCGCCAGCCGGTGCGCGATGGTGAGCCCGAGCCCGAGCCCCTCGTGCGTCCGGGCGTCGCCCTCCGAGGCCTGCGCGAACGGCTCGAGGGCGCGGTCGACGAACTGGGCCTCCATCCCGATCCCCGTGTCCGAGACGGCGACCGCGATGCCGTCGGGCGCCGGCCCCACGCTGACCACCACGGCACCGGTCTCGGTAAACCGGACGGCGTTGTCGAGCAGCAGGTCGACCAGCCGGTGGAGCGCCGAGGGCGAGGCGACGGCGTGGGTCCGTCCGAACAGGTCGTCGACCACGAGCTGCAAGCCTTTGGCGTGAGCCGCGCCGCGCACCGCCGAAACGGCGTCGCGCACGACGGCCGACACGTCGACGGGCTCCAGGAGGGGCGCCTCGCGGCTCTCGGCCTCCATCAGGTCGAGCACGCCCGTGAGCGTGGTGAGCAGGCGCCGCGCGCCGCGGTCGATGGAGTCGAGCACCTCGCGGTCCGCGTCGGCCGCCTCCAGCCCCAGGATCTCGACACCGCTCAAGACGGCCGTGAGCGGCGTCCGGAACTCGTGGTTGAGGTTGGCGAGCAGGACGTCCTTGGCGCGGCTGGCGGCCTCGGCGCGGTCCTGCGCCTCGCGCCGGGCGACGAGTTCGCGGCGGAGGTCGGCGTTCGCCACGCCCAGCCGGGCGGCCAGGGCTTGCGCGCGCGCCAGCATCGGCCCCTCGTAGAGCAAGGCGAACGTCGCCACGACCGCCGCCGCGGCGATCACATTCGCCATGTGGTAGCGCTGGGCGAACGCGGGCGACATCAGGTCCGGAAAGACGTACCCCGTCTCGGCCAGCATCAGCACCCCCAGCCCGCTCACGATCGTGGAGCCGACCGACACGAACGCCAGCCGCGCCCCCCCCACCAGCGCCGCGAACAGCGGCGAGGCCACGAACCACAAGAAGGCCACGTCCTGAACGCCCCGGTCCAGCACGGCCGACCACGCCAGCCCAAACTGGAGCAGGATGATGAGTCCGGCCCCCAGCAGCGTCAGCGACACGCCTCGGCGCAGGAGGAACGGGAACGCCAGCACCGGCACCAGCAGGCCCGCCAGCGGCAGCGCGGTCCCCAGCCCCACGTCCGACGACGACGCGTACATCGCCACCACGACGGCGATCGCCGACGCGATCGCCCCGGACCCGGCGACGAAGAACCGCGCCCGCACGCGCTCGACCGGGTCCCCGCCAGGGGGCAGGAACCCGTCGAGGACAGACGACGCGAAGGCGAACGGGGCGCGCACGGCGAGAGGGGGGCCCCAGACCTATCGATGGGCGCGGCCCCGTTCTAACCCCCCGCCCCCCTGCTTTCCTCAGCCCGGGGATTCCCCCACGCCCGCCGCTAGCGGAACGGGTACGCCGTCAGCCCGACCGTCACCCGCGACTCGACAAAGTCGAGGGCCTCGTCGCGCACGTCGACCGTCACCCGGCCGAACTCGACCTCGTCGAACCGGCCCCCGCCGACGTGGAGCGCCGCGCCCAGCGACAGCGCCGGGCTGACCGAGACCAGGACCCCGCCGCCGACCGACACGCCGCCGCCACGGACCTCGAAGTCGGTCTCGTCGTCGCGCGCGGTGAGCCCGCGCAGGGCGACGTCGAGCACGGGGCGGACGCGGCGGCCGTCGCGGAACGTGAACCGCGCGCCCAGCTCGCCCGTGCTCAGGTCGTAGCTGCCGGTCCCGCGCGAGCCGTCGAGGCGGGCGCCCGTCGCGCCGACGTAGAGCGTCACCAGCGGCGAGACCCCGTAGCCCGCGCGGAGCGCCAGCAGGCCGCCCTCGTCGGTGTCGTCGAAACCGTCGCCGTCGTAGGCGACGCTCTGCCCCCCCACGCCGGCGTGGAGGTACAAGCCTTGGGAGTTGGACTGGGCCAGGGCGGCGGGCGCGAGCAGGACGGCGGCGAGGAGCGAGAGACGCATGACGGGGGAGGTGGGTGTCGAGACCCCGACGCGCCACGCCCGACACGGGTTACAGGCCGCCCCTGCCGGCGCGAGCCCCTCCGCTCGCGGGCGAGTGCTTCGGCCCCACCGGTCCACGGGGCTCCCCGAGGGCCTGCAGGACCGGTCCGTGATGAGCGTGCCCCACCCGATCTGTCATCCTGAGCGAACGCGACGGATCTCGACGCGAGGCGTTCGTCGTAGGCGCCGGTCCCGACGGCCACCACCGTCGGCGCTGAGCTCGTTGGCTCCGCCGACGCTTCGCGTTCGCACGCTCAGGATGAGGCCGGGAGACTTCGATGGATGGCGCGACCTGCACGCCACCATCCAGAGCGGGCCTCGAGCGCGTCCCAACGAGCGCAAGCCGCCCGGCCCCGGGGGATCGAACGCGGCCGCACCCCGTAGCTTGCGGCCCCCTCCCCACCCCGCCCGTCATGGCCGAAACGCCCGCCCCCGCTACCGAGATGGAAGACCCCGCCCCGGCCCGCTCCGCCGCCGACCGCGCCCGCCTCGAAAAGGCGACGGCCGACACCATCCGCGGGCTCACCATCGACGCCGTCGAGGCCGCCAACTCGGGCCACCCGGGCCTGCCGATGGGTATGGCGGACGTGGCGACCGTCCTGTGGGGCCGCTTCCTGAAGCACAACCCGAAGGACCCGCAGTGGTTCGACCGCGACCGGTTCGTGCTCTCGGCCGGCCACGGCTCGATGCTGATCTACAGCCTGCTCCACCTCGCCGGCTACGACGTCTCGCTCGACGACCTCAAGAACTTCCGCCAGCTGAACTCGAAGACGCCCGGCCACCCCGAAGTCCACCACACGCCCGGCGTCGAGACCACGACCGGACCGCTGGGGCAGGGGCTGGCGACGGCCGTCGGCATGGCGATCGCCGAGAAGCACCTCGAGGCCCGGTTCAACACCGACGGGCACACCGTCGTCGGCCACTACACCTACGTCATCGCGTCGGACGGCGACCTGCAGGAGGGCGTCACGAACGAGGCGTCGTCGCTGGCGGGGCACCTCGGGCTGGGCCGCCTCATCGTGCTCTACGACGACAACCACGTCTCCATCGACGGCGACACGAACCTCTCGTTTACCGAGGACCGCGCCGGGCGTTATGAGGCGCTCGGCTGGCACGTCATCCGCGAGATCGATGGGCACGACAACGAGGCCGTCGCCGCAGCCATCGAGACGGCGCGCAACGTGCTCGACCGGCCCAGCTTCCTGGAGGTCCGCACGACGATCGGCTACGGCTCGCCGAACCTCGCCGGCCACCACGAGGTCCACTCCGACGCGCTCGGCGCCGACGAGATCAAGGCCACCAAGGAGCACCTCGGCATCCCGCTCGAGCCCGACTTCTACGTCCCCGACGAGGCGACCACGCTCTTGCGCGAGCAGGCCTTCCGCGGCGCCCAGGCGCACTGCGAGTGGGAGGGCGCGATGGCGGCCTACGACGGCGCCGAGGGCGAGAAGGCCGCCGAGCTCCGCCGCCGGATCGCGGGCTCGCTCCCCGAGGGCTGGGCCGACGCGCTCCCGACGTTCGAGCCCGACGCCAAGGGCATGGCCTCCCGCGCCGCGAGCGGCAAGGTGCTCGACGCGATCGCCGACGTGCTCCCCGACCTCGTCGGCGGCTCGGCCGACCTCACGCCCTCGGTCAAGACGAAGGCCCAGGGGATGGAGGACATCCAGGCCACGACGTTCGGCAACCGCTACCTCCATTACGGCATCCGCGAGCACGCGATGGCGGCGGCCATGAACGGGATGGCGCTGCACGGCGGCGTCCGCCCCTACGGCGGCACCTTCCTCATCTTCTCCGACTACAGCAAGCCCGCCATCCGGCTCGGCGCGCTGATGGGCGCGCCCGTCGTCCACGTGTTCACGCACGACTCGGTCGGGCTCGGCGAGGACGGCCCGACGCACCAGCCCGTCGAGCAGCTCGCGGGCCTGCGCGCGATCCCCGAGCTCGACGTGATCCGCCCGGCCGACGCGAACGAGACCGCCGCCGCGTGGCGTGTGGCCTTGGAAGGCGGCCGCCCGACCGCGCTCGCGCTTTCGCGTCAGGCCCTGCCGACGCTGGCGGGCACCGCCGAGCGCGCGGCCGACGGCGTCGCCCGGGGGGGCTACATCGTGGCCGACTCCGACGGCGAGCCCGAGGTGATCCTGGTCGGCGCGGGCGCCGAGGTGGGGCTGCTGATGAAGGCCAAGGAGACGTTGGGTGGCGGCGCGCGCGTCGTGTCGATGCCGTGCCAGCGGCGCTTTTTCGAGCAGGACGCGGGCTACCGCGACTCGGTGTTGCCGCCGTCGGTCCGCGCCCGCGTCTCCGCCGAGGCCGGCTCGCCGGTCGGCTGGCACCGCATTGTCGGTCTCGACGGTGAGGCCTTGGCCATCGACCGGTTCGGCACGAGCGCCCCGGGCGCCGAAGCGCTCGCGGATCTCGGGATGACGGCCGAGGCCGTCGTCGCCGCCGCCCGCCGGGTGATGGCCTAGTGGATCTCACCCGCATCGCCCGTGTCCTCGCGCTCGCGGCCCTGATCGTGGGGGCGGTGGCCCTCGGCGTCAGCATCGCCCGCGACGGCCTGCCCGGCCACGCGCTCGGGTGGACCGCCGTCGCCATCGGCCTGTCGGTGTGGGTGGGGACGGCCGAAAAACCGCCGCGCGACGCCGACGAGCCCGGGGCCTGAGCCCGCGCGCCGCGCCGCCCTCGCACGGCGCGTGTAGGACGGAAGCGCTTCTTTGTTAAGCCTATGTGCGGCAAGCGCTTCCAGACGCGCTGCCGGGCATCCCCCGGGGGCGCCGCGCGTTGGGGCCGCTCATCCACCCCGGACCGATGCCCTTCCGCTTTCGCCTCCCGACCTTGTTCGACGGCCTGTTCGCCGCCGCCCACGCCCGCCACGCCTCGCACTGGGGCGCCTGCGCCTCGTGCTACCGCACGACGCCGTGGCACCTCGACACCCTCCGCGGCACCTACCGGTGCACGACGTGCGGGGGCTCGCCGCTGAACCCGAACTAGCGCCGCCATCGACCCTACGGCCGTCCGTCCCTCCTCTCGGTTCGAGCCTCTCCTCGGCGATGCTGCATGCCGCCGCCGGGACCGCGCTCGTGGAGGGCGCCCGCCCGTAGGGAACTCGTCAGCGGCCCGCTCCGGGCCCCGACTCCGTCCGCCTCGGTGGAGGACCGGCGCGGGCGGCGTGAATCCTCGGCGCCGCAAGCGCTTCCGGACCACGCCCAGCACCCCGATTGCCGGGGCCGGGGCGTTCTGCTCGTCCAACGACACCGATCCCATGGCCTTCCGTTTCCGCCTCCCGTCCCTGTTCTCGGACCTCTCCGCGGCCCGTTCGTCCTCCTTCTGGGGTGCGTGCGCCGTGTGCGTCCGTACGACCCCGTGGCACGTCGACACGCTGCGCGGCGCGTACCGCTGCACGTCGTGTGGCCGCACGCCGCAGCCCGTCCCCGTCCGCGCCGACTGACCCCGGGCCGGCGCCGGTAGCTTGCGGCATGACCGACCCGCAGCCCGGCGACCTGTCCCGGATCTCCCGCTTCGTGGCGACCGGCGCCGTCGTGGCGACGGTCGCCATCGTGTTCGCGACCGCCAGCGACCGGCCGTGGCAGTCGGTCGCGGCCGTCGTGATGATCGCGCTGCTGCCGTACGTCGCGTTCGTGGCGCTGGCTCGGTGGGTGTCGGGCGTGCTCGCGGCCGAGGCCGTGATTCTGGGCGGCCTGGTGCTGGCGGTGTTCTTCGCCGTCGGGCTGTACGCCTTGGCGTTCGTGATCGCGCCCGGCCCCAAGAGCGCCTCGGCGGCACTCGGCGTGCCCCTGTTCCAGTCGATCGCCGTCGGCGTCGCGGGCGCGATTGCCGGGCTGCTCCGGCTCCGGGCCACGCGGAGCGGCTCGGTACCTTCGGAGGCCCCGCCCCGACGCCCGTGACCCTCGCCCCCTCCGTCCTCGCCGCCGACTTCGGCCGGCTCGCCGACCACGCTCGAGAAGCGCTCGACGCCGGCGCCGACTGGCTCCACATCGACGTGATGGACGGCCACTTCGTGCCCAATATCTCGTTCGGCGCGCCCGTCATGCGCGGTCTGCGATCCCTCGCCGAGGAGTTCGAGGCGCCGCTCGACGTCCACCTGATGATCGAGAACCCGGACCGCTACCTCGAGGACTTTGCCCAAGCGGGCGCGGCGATCATCACGGTCCACCAGGAGGCGTGCCCCCACCTCCACCGGACCGTCCAGGCCATCCACGCCTTGGGCTGCCGCGCGGGCGTGGCCCTCAACCCCGCGACGCCGCTCGGGACGCTCGACGAGATTGCCGACGACATCGACCTCCTGCTCATCATGTCCGTCAACCCCGGCTTCGGTGGGCAGGCTTTTATTGAGGGCTCCGTCGACAAGGTGACGCGGTGCCGCCAGTGGATGGCCGGGCTCGCGGTGCGGCCGGTGATCGAGGTCGACGGCGGCGTCACGCCCGCCAACGCGCGCGCCCTCACCGACGCGGGCGCCGACGTCCTCGTCGCCGGGAGCGCTGTCTTCAAAGGCGACGTCGGCGCGAACGTCCGGGCGTTCCGCGAGGCGACGGCGCTGCGCGCGTAACCCGGCGGATCCGGCCGGCGGCCATCCCGTAGGCCCTCCCGCTCTCTCCGCCGCCATGTCTCGGATCTCGCTCGTCGCCCTCGTCCTCTTGCTCGCGGGAGCCCTCGCCGCGTGCGCGGCCCCGCCGTCCGCCTACGTCCCGGACGAGCTCCCCGCCCCGCCCGCTCGCGACGGGCTCACCGCCGACCAGCGCGATGCGCTCCGGGCCTTGCGCCTGCCGGTCGTCGTCCCGTCCGACCCCGGCGCGTTCGCGCTCGACCGCTTCGAGGCCGGCGCCGACGAGACGGGCGCCAGCTACATCCTGGGCTACCGCCGCGCCGACGGCGTCTGCCTCGAGGTCTCGGGCACGACCGACGGGATCGGCGCGCCGCCCTTCCCGCTCGTCTCGACGCGCGTCCGCGTCCCCGCCCTGGGTCGGTCGGTGACGGTCTACCAGGCCGCCGACGACCCGCTCGCGACGAGCGCGCAGGTGTGGGGCGTCGAGACGGTCGTCTCGGATGTGCTCGACCTCGACGGGCTGGCGGTGCTCGTCTTGAGCGACACGCACGACGGGTGCCGCCCGGCCGCTATCGACGACGCCGCGGCCTTCGTGGCCACGCTGGCCCCTTTGTCGGCCGATGGGCGCGCGACCGCCCCGCCCGCTGGCGGCGACCTGGGCCCGTTCGCGCCCGCCGACGACGTCGTGGCGACGACGAATGCGGGCTCGTCCCCCCGCCTCGCCGCGGAGGCGCTCGCGCGGCGGCTCGACGCCGCCGACACGTCGGTCGAGATGCTGACGGAGTCGACAGACGAGGCAACGGCGCTGGTGACGGCGACGGGGCTGTACGACGACTCGGTCCGCGACGAGCGCCTGCGGCTGACGTACGCGCCGGTCGGCGAGACGTGGGAGCTGGTGGCCGCCGGCCGCCAGGTCCGCTGCCAGCCGGGGCGCGGGCCGCAAGCGTGGCACGACGGGCGCTGCTCGTAGGGTTTTTTCGCCGCGCCAGCGGGCGTCGAGGTTAGATCTGAGGATCTCGCGGGTCTATGTGGGGAGACTTGCTCTCCGCTGCCGTGCCCACGCGACATCACCGCACCGTCCGCCTCCCGTTCCACGCCTACGACGGCGGGCTGTACTTCGTCACGGTCTGCACGTGGGGGCGCCAGCCGCTCTTCGGGGCGGTGGTCGACGGGGAGATGGTCCGGTCGGCCGCGGGCGATATCGCGCACGCTGAGTGGCTACGGACGGCCGAGGTGCGCCCGTCTGTGGTGTTGGATGCGTTCGTGTTGATGCCGGACCACGTGCACCTGTTGTTCGGGATCGTGGGCGACGACAGCCACCGGGGCGATGTCGATGAGCCGCCCGACACCGACCTCCGTACGGACACACCGGCGGTGTGTCCCTACCCGGCGGATTCGCCCCGTCACACCGGCGTGTTCCACCACGCGGACACACCCTGTCACGGGGGACGCCGTTTCGGCCACGCCGTCGCCGGGACCGTCGCGCCGATCATGCGGCAATACAAATCTGTCGTCACGAAACGCATCCGCCGGATCGACCCAACGGTCCGCGTCTGGCAACCCCGGTACCATGCCCGCGTCGTCCGCACCGACCGCGAGGCCGACGCCTTGCGCCGGTACGTCCACGACAACCCCGCGCGCTGGGCGCACCGGCCCGACCACGCCGGCGGCCACCGCATCTGACCCGCCCGGTGACACCAGAGGCGGCGCCGGGCGCCGGTAGTTTGCCGCCCATGCCCGCGCTCGCCCACGTCGTCCCGATCACGTCCGTCGACGGGGTCTACACCTACCGCGTGCCGGACGGGATGGAGGCCGAGGCGGTCCCGGGCGCACGCGTGCTGATCCCGTTCGGGCGGCGCCAGATCACCGGCGTCGTCGCCGAGCGCGTCGAGGGGGCCGCCGACGGGCTCAAGCCGCTCCACGACGTGCTCGACGCGCGGCCCGCCCTCACCCCTGCCCTGCTGGCGCTGACGCGCTGGCTCGCCCGCTACTACCTGTGCGCGTGGGGCGAGGCCGTCAAGGCCGCGCTGCCGTCGGGGACCGAGGTCGAGAGCCGGCGCACGGCGTACGCGCTCGCCCCGCCGGACGCGTGGACCGACGAGCCGCGCGGGCGCAAGATCCTGCGCGCGCTCGCGGAGCAAAACGGGACCGGGCTGCCCGTCGCCGCGCTCGCCGAGGTGCTCGGCCGCAAGACGGTCCCCCAGAACCTGCTGCGCCGGATGGAGACGGCCGGCGTGCTCCGCATCGACGACGAGGTGCAGGACGCCCGCGCCCGCGTCAAGACGGCCCGGCACCTGCGGCTGGCCGACGGTGCCGACGGCGCGGCCGTGCGCGGCGAGCGCCAGCGGGCCGTCCTCGACGCGCTCGCGGGTGGCGACGACCGCGTGCAGGCGGACGTGCTCGCGGCGACGGGCGCCACGTCGTCGACCGTCAAAAGCCTGGAGGCGAAGGGGCTCGTCGAGGTCTTCGACGCCGAGGTCGAGCGCCGCGCGGACGGGATGGACGTCGAGGCCGACGCGCCCGCCGCACCGCTCGACCTGCACCCCGCCCAGGAGACCGCGCTCGCGGCGATCGTCGACGCCGTCGAGGCCGGGCGACCGGAGACGTTCCTCCTCCACGGCGTCACCGGGTCCGGCAAGACGGAGGTCTACCTCCGCGCGCTCCGGGCGGCGCTCGACCGCGGGCAGAGCGCGATCGTGCTCGTCCCCGAGATCGCGCTCACGCCCCAGACCGTCCGCCGCTTCCGGGCCCACTTCGGCGACCGCGTGGCCGTGCTCCACAGCCGCATGAGCGCCGGCGAGCGGCTCGACGCCTGGACCCGGATCCGCGACGGCGTCTACCCCATCGTCATCGGCCCGCGCTCGGCCATCTTCGCGCCGGTCGCCGACTTGGGGCTCGTCGTGGTCGACGAGGAGCACGAGGCGAGCTACAAGCAGTTCGACCCGGCGCCGCGCTACCACGCCCGCGACGTGGCCGTGATGCGCGCCCACCAGGCCGGCGCGGCGTGCGTGCTCGGCTCGGCGACGCCGTCGATGGAGTCGGTCGCGAACGCGAACGCGGGCAAGTACACGCGGCTCGAGATGCCCGAGCGCGTGCCCGTCCGCGGGCCCGACGGGACGACGCGCGCGCCCGCCCCGCTCCCGCCCGTCCGCGTCGTGGACCTGGGCCGCGAGCGGACGGTGCGGCGCCTCAAAGGGGCGCTCTCGCACGACCTCCGCCTCGCCATCGAGGACCGGCTGGACAAGGGCGAGCAGACCATCCTGCTGCAAAACCGGCGCGGCTACGCGCCCGTGCTCAGCTGCCAGGACTGCGGCTGGACGCCGACCTGCCGCGACTGCGCCGTCTCGCTCACGGTCCACAAGCCGGCGCACAACCTCCGGTGCCACTACTGCGGGCGGTCCGAACGCATCCCCCACGCCTGCCCCGAGTGCCACGGCACCGACCTCCGGCGACTCGGCGCGGGCACGCAGCGCGTCGAGGAGGAGATCGCCGAGGTCTTCCCGAGCGCCCGCGTCCTGCGGATGGACCTCGACACGACCTCGCGCAAGGGCGCCCACCGCAAGATCTTGGACGCCTTCGGCCGGGGCGACGCCGACCTCCTTCTGGGCACCCAGATGGTCGCCAAGGGGCTCGACTTCCCGCGCGTCACGCTCGTCGGCGTCGTCGAGGCGGACACGGGGATGCTCTTGCCCGACTTCCGCGCCGCCGAGCGGACGTTCCAGCTGCTGGCGCAGGTCGGCGGGCGAGCCGGGCGGCACGAGCTCCAGGGCGAGGTCATCCTGCAGACCCGCAACCCCGAGCACCCCGCCATCACGTTCGCGCTCCGGCACGACTTCCACGGCTTCGCGCTCGGCGAGCTGGCGGAGCGGCTCGCGCTC
The DNA here is from genome assembly GCF_046845755.1 of Rubrivirga halophila. GTDB lineage: Bacteria > Bacteroidota > Rhodothermia > Rhodothermales > Rubricoccaceae > Rubrivirga. The sequence goes on along the minus strand of NZ_CP177357.1, from coordinate 3,911,485 downwards.
GGCTACCCACCCCACGGGCGGCTCGTCGGCGTCGAGATCAAGGGCCCGCACGAGAGCACGACGAGGGCGCTCGCGCAGCGGTGGGGCGACGCGCTCGGCGCCGAGGCGGGCAAGGTGGCGGGCGTCCGCGTGCTCGGGCCCATCCCGGCGCTCATCGGCCGCGTCAAGCGGTGGTGGCGCTACCAGATCCTGCTCCAGGGCCCGGCGACCCTGCCGATGGCGGTGCTGGCGGCGATGGTGCGGACGGCCGAATCGCGCGTGACGGTGCCTGGCGGCCACCGGGTCAACCTCGACGTGGACCCGGTCGGGCTGTACTGAGCTGGGGGCGTTTGGAAGCGGACGCAGGCCCGAAACGAAACGGGGCCCCGCGCAGCTGCCCGCCGGCCCGCCCACCACCCCGCCCCGATGGTGCACCGACGTGTCGCTCACGCCACCCATCGGCGAGGAGGGACCGAGGCGGCGGCGGCGGCGGGGCCTGGTCCGGCCTTTGCATCCGCTCCCCCTGTCTCTGAATCTGGCCCGTGGTGATGCACCGGCTACCCTCCTCTCTCTTCTAACCTTCCGCTCACATGGGCCAGCAACAGCTCCTCCTCCTCGTCCTCGGCATCGTCATCGTCGGCCTCGCCGTCGTCGTCGGCATCCAGGCATTCGCCGAAAACAAGGTCCAGGCCAACCTCGACTCCCTCGTCGTCGACGGTGTCCGGATCGCGGCCGACGTGCAGGCCTGGAGCTTGAAGCCGTCGACCTTCGGGGGACCCGGCACGGGAGAAGACTGGACCGACGCCACGTTCCAGCGCCTCGGCTACCCGCCCCCCGTTGATGCGACCGGCACTTGCACGACGGGCTCGTACCTGACCGAGAACGGCTGCTACGCGATCGCCGACGGCGTCATCCAGGGCGTCGGGTTCGACGGCGTGGCCGTCAACAACAACCGCGTCCGCGTCGACGTGACCGGGCAGCGGCCCGAGTCGATCCGCACGCAGACGGCGACGGACGGCGTCGCCCCGGACGCCCCCTCGGGGACCTAGCGGACGCGGGCCCATCGGGAAGCATGGCGGGGCGGGGTCGTAAAAGGCGCCCTCTCACCCGGATTCATGCCCCCCGACGCCACGCTCCGCGACGACCTCGCCGCCCAACGGACGGCCCTCGCGCTCGACCGGACCGCCCTCGCGAATGAGCGGACGCTGCTCGCGTATGCCCGGACCGCCCTCGCCCTTCTCGCGGGCGGCCTCGCCCTCTTGCAGTTCGTCGACGACGCGTGGGGCGTCATCATGGGCACGGCCGCGCTCCCGCTGGCCGCCGTCGTCGGCGCGATCGGCGTGGGGCGCTACGCCCGCGTGCGTCGGCGGCTGAGGCGGATGGCCGGATAGAGGAGCGGGCTCTCCGCCTGATTGCGCGGGATCCCGCCCCTACAGCCAGTCCACCAGCGTGTCGAGCGTCGGGGCGATGACGGCCTCGGGGTCCGCGGCGGGCAGGTCGAGCGCGGGCGGGACGGGCGGCGCGGCGCCGGTCGCCCGGGCGACGGCCTCGGGGAACTTGGCCGGGTGCGCCGTCGCCAGCACGACGACCGGGCGCGCATCCCCCCGCTCGCGCAGGCGGCGCGCAGCCGTCAGCCCGACGGCCGTGTGGGGGTCGGCGACGTAGCCCGTCGCGTCGTGCACGGCCCGCATCGTCGCCAGCGTCTCGTCGTCCGTGACGGTCTCGGCGCGGACGAGGCCGGCGAGGTCGGGGACGAGCGCGCGAAGGCGCTCCAGGTTGCTCGGCGCGCCCACATCCATCGCGTTCGAGAGCGTTTGCCGCGACGGACCAGTGGGCGCGGTGCCGTCGGCCAGGAAGCGGGCGAAGCCGTCGTTCGCGTTGTGGGCGGCGACAAACGCAGAGATCGGCGCGCCCATCGTGCGCGCGAGGACGCCGGCCGTCAGGTTGCCCAGATTCCCGCTCGGCACGACCACGACGGCGCCCGGCCGCTCGCGCGCCGCGAGCGCGTGGTACGTCATCTGCGGCAGCAGCCGCCCCACGTTGATCGAGTTCGCCGACGACAGGCCGGGGATCCCGGCCGCGAACGCCTCTTTCGCCAGCCGCTGGCAGTCGTCGAAGGTGCCCTGCACGGCGAGCGCGACGACGCCTGGCCGGGGCGCCGTGAGCTGGCGCGCCTGCACGTCGCTGACGCCGCCGTCGGGGTACATCAGCACGACGCGGACGCCGGGCACGCCCGCGAACCCGTCGGCGACCGCGCTGCCCGTGTCGCCCGAGGTGGCGACCAGAATGGTGACCGGCTCGCGCTGGGCCCGGCCGACGAGCCGCGCCATCGTCCGCGCGCCGACGTCCTTGAACGACAGCGTCGGGCCGTGGAACAGCTCGGCGACGGACACGCCGTTCCAGTCGAGATCGACGACCGGGATCGGGAACGGGAGCGCGTCCGCGACGAGCGCATCGAGGCCGTCGACGTCGGGGAGCCACGGCGCGAGCACGCGGGCGGCGAGGTCGGCGAACGAGCCCGGCGCGTCCCAGCCGTCGGGCATCGCGGGGACGGCGGTCGGGACGTAGAGCCCGCCGTCGGGCGCGAGCCCGCGCAGCAGGGCCGCCTCGAACGGGACGGGCGCGCCGCCCCCGCGGGTGCTGACGTACATCGGTGCGCTCATCGGAGTCCCTCGCGCACGCCGACCGGGTCGACGGTCGCCAGCCAGCCGTGCGCGCCGACGCCCGCGTGGCGGCTGGCGGTCGTCATCGCCGTGAGAACGGCTGGGGCGTCGCCGTCGGGGCAGACGGCCACCATCGCAGGGCCCGAGCCGGACAGGGCGCACCCGGCCGCGCCCGCGTCGAGCGCGGCCTGCTTGACGGCGTCGTAGACCGGCACGAGCGGCGCGCGGAACGGCTCCGCGAGTCGGTCGCGCATCATCCGGCGCCCGGCCTCGGCCCAGTCGCCCGCGAGGACGGCGCGGAGCAGGAACGCCAGCTCGGCCGCTTGCGCGGAGGCGTCGCCGTGGGCGACGGTCGCCGGAAGCGCAGCGCGGGCGTCGCGCGTCAGCACGGTCACGTCGGGGAGCACGACCGCGAGCGGCGGGGCGGCGGGAAGGTCGATCCGGCGGTAGTCCGTCGGGTCGGACGGTGAGACGACGACGAGCCCGCCGAACAGGGCTGGCAACACGTTGTCGCCGTGCGCGGCGCCCGCCGCGGCCTCGCCCGCGAGGACGGCGCCGACCAAGTCGGCCTTTTCGAAGGGCCGCCCGAGCGCCAGGTTCGCCGCCCACGCCCCCGCGACGGCGCTCGCCGACGACCCGCCGACGCCGGACCCGAGCGGGATCCCCTTCTCAATGGACAGCGCCATTCCCCCGCCCGCGCCCGCCTTGCGGAGGACGTGCAGCGCCGCCCGCCCGGCGGTGTTCTTTTCGGGGTCGCTCGGCAGCCCGGGCGCGTCGACGGTGACGCCGGGCGCGTCGGTGCGCGTCGCCGTCACCCGGTCGCCGAGGCCGGTGATGCACAGGCCGAGGGCGTCGAAGCCGGGGCCAAGGTTGGAGAGGGTGGCCGGCCCGAAGGCGGTGAAGGTGCTCATGGCATGGGGCTGGTGGAAGGGCCTGCCGATGCACAACCGTGCTCGATCGACAGACCCCCCGCCCGCGCGGCGGCATCGGTGAGGGGCTGGCGCAGGCCGAGGGGCCGCTTCCCCAGGTAGCACGACGCCACGCGGACTGTCCCCCTTGGCAAGGGGGACAGCTCGGGCGCGCGACGAGGACCCCACACGACCGGCGCTTCGGGTGCGCGCTCGAGCGGGGGGTCTGCCGAGCGGAACGCTCCGGGGGCGCCGAGACACAGCGGCGGTCGGCGGCGGCTCATGGCATCAGCTCGGCCGCCTTCACCAGGTCCGCCAGCAGGCCGGCGGCGGTCACGTCGGGCCCCGCGCCGGGGCCCTGCACCACGAGCGGCGTGTCGTGGTACCGCGCCGACTGGATCAGGATCACGTTGTCGGTCCCGCGCGAGCCGCCGAACGGGGACGCCGTGTCGACGGCGCGGACGCCGACGCTCAGGCCGTCGTCGGTGATCTGGCCGATGTAGGCGAGCCGCTTGCCCTCGGCTTCGGCCGCCGCCGCGCGCGCCGCCCAGTCGGCGTCGAGCCCGTCGAGCGCGTCCAGAAAGGCGTCGACCGACACGTCCGCGAGCGACACGGGCACGAGCGACTCGACGGCGAGGTCGGCGCGCTCGACCTCGCAGCCCGTCTCGCGGGCCAGGATGAGCAGCTTGCGGGCGACGTCCTCGCCCGTCAGGTCGTCGCGCGGGTCGGGCTCCGTCAGCCCCCGCGCCTTGGCCTCACGGACGGCGTCCGAGAACGACGCGCCCTCCGCCAGCTTGTTGAACAGAAACGCGAGTGTGCCCGAGAACACGCCCTCGATGGCGTCGATGCGGTCGCCGGAGCGCAGCAGGTCGCGGACGGTGAACACGACGGGGAGCCCGGCCATGACCGTCGTCTCGTAGTGGTAGCTGACCTCGCGCCGCCCGGCCGCCTCCCGCAGTCGGCGGTAGTAGCCGAGGTCGAGCGTGTTGGCCTTTTTGTTGGGCGTGACGACACCGACGCCGCCCTCCAGCCAGCGCACGTAGCGCCGCGCAATCGCCTCCGAGGCTGTCGCGTCGACGACGATGCGGCGCTCCAGGCCGCCCGCCAGCAGCCGGTCGTCGAGCGCGTCGAGGTCGGCGGGCTCGCCGTCGGCCAGCGTGTCGAGGGCGTCGGCGAGGGGCAGGCCGCCCGCGTCCCAGCGCATCGTGCGCGAGTTCGCCAACCCAACGAGCCGGAGGTGGATCCGGTCGCGCTCCAGGAGCATCGGCGCGTGCTCGGCCATCATCTCGACGAGCCGTCGCCCGACGGTCCCGGTCCCGATCACGACGACGTGGACGCGCGAGCGACGGAGGGGGAACGCCTCGTGCAGCGCGCCGAGCGCCGCGCCCACGTCCGGCTGGCGGACGACGAGCGAGATGTTCGTCTCGGCGGCGCCCTGGGCGATCGCGAGCACGTTGACCCCCGCGCGCCCCAGCGTCGCGAACAATCGCCCCGCGAGCCCCGGCTGGTGCCGCATCCCCTCGCCGACCGCCGAGACGACGGCGCAGTCGGCGATGGCCTCGACGGCGCGGACGTCGCCGCGCGCGATCTCGGTCTCGAACGCGGCCCTAAGGGCGGTGACCGAGGCGGGCGCATCGGCGCCGTCGACGACGACGCACACGCTCTGCTCGCTCGACGCCTGGCTGATCATCCGCACGTTGACGCCCGCGTCCGACAGCGCCGCGAACAGCCGCGCGCTCACGCCGACGACCGACTGCAACCCTCCGCCCTCGACCGTCACGACGGCCTGATCGCGGACCGCCGACAGCGCCTTGACGCGCAGGTCGAGCGCGTCGGTCTCGGCCGAGATGACCGTGCCCGGCGCGTCCGGCTCGAGCGTGCTCTTGATGAGCAAGGGGATGCCGGCGCGCTCGGCGGGCAGCATCGTGCGCGGGTGGAGCACGTTCGCGCCGAAGTACGCCAGTTCGGCGGCCTCGCGGTAGCTCAGCCGCGCCAGCGGGGTCGCCTCCGGCACGAGCCGGGGGTCGGCGGTGTAGACGCCCGCCACATCCGTCCAGATGGTGCACGCGCTCGCGCCGAGCGCCTCGGCCAGGATCGTCGCCGTGTAGTCCGACCCGGAGCGTCCGAGCGTGGTCGTGACGCCCCCCTCCGTCGAGCCGATGAAGCCGGTCACGACGGCGACCGCGTCGGCGGGCAGGGCGCCGAGGGCGTCGCGGGCCAGCGCGCGCGTGGCCTCGAAGTCGACGCTGGCGCCGCCGAAGCGGGCGTCGGTGCGGATAAGCGCGGCGGCGTCGAGGGCGGCGGCCGGGTGGCCGGCGGCGCGGAAGGCGGCGGCGACGAGGGGGGCCGAGAGCCGCTCGCCGGTCGCGAGCACGGCGTCGCGCGTGCGGGCGGTCGCCTCGCGCAAGAGGGACACGCCGTCGAGCAGCTCGGTCAGCTCCGCGAGGCGGGTGTCGAGGGCACGCCCGAGGTCGGCGCGGTCGGCGGGCGTGGCGAGGGCGTCGGCGGCGGCGTGGTGGCGCTGGCGGATGGTCGCCACGCGCGCGCCGTGGCCGGACCGCGCGAGCGCGGCGTCGAGCGCCGCGAGAAGGTCGTCGGTCGTGCCGCCGAGCGCGGAGACGACGACGACGGGCCGCCCCGCCTTAGGCGCATCCGCGACGAGCGCGACGGCGCGGCGGATGCGCTCGGGCGTGGCGACGGAGGTGCCGCCGAACTTGGAGACGTGGGGGGCGGGCGGCATGGGGCGTCGGCGGCGGGTGCCGAAGCTAGAGGGCGCGCGACGGCGGCGACAACCGATCCGGCCCGCCCGCGCGAGTTAGAAGCGCTTCCGGGACGCGGATTCGCCCGGGCGGCGCTGGCGGGCGCCTGTGGGGTGGCTTGCGCAAGCAGGTGGTGTGTGCCAGCGGTCGGGCTTGCGATCGAACGGCACCCTCACCCTGTCCCTCTCCCGAGGGGAGAGGGGACGCCGTAGGGAAGGCTCGCGCCAAACGACAGGCGAGCACCACGGACCTGACCTCCCCTCCCGGACGGGAGGGGCCGGGGGAGGTCGACCGGCACAACGCCAGCAGGTGGGCTGGCGGTCGGCCCACGCCGTGATGTACCACGGCGCTACGGGGAGGCTTGCGCCAGCAGGGAGCGGGGGCGCCGGGCGCCGCCCCTTCTCCCCAATCCCTACAACAGCTCGTCGCGGCGGTCGCGGAGGGCCTTGTTGAGGAGCGCGCGGGCGCGGAAGATGTGGGCCTTGACGGTGCCGAGCGGGAGGTCGAGCTCGGTCGCGATCTCGTCGTAGCTCATCTCCTGCTGGTGCCGCATCACGATGACGCGGTGGTACTTGGGCGGGAGCGCGTCGATGGCCGCCGTCAAGATCTCGTTGCGCTGGTCGGCCACGACGGCGCGGTCGGGGCGGTAGGTCGAGTCCGGGAGCTCCATCTGGAGCTCGCCGTCGCGCGTCTGGAGCGGCTTGTCGATCGAGAACGTCGGCAGCTTCTTCTTGCGGATGTAGTCGATCGAGTGGTTCGTCGCGATCCGGTAGAGCCAGGTCGAGAAGGCGTAGGCCGGGTTGTAGCTCGTGATGTTGGCGAAGGCCTTCACGAACGCCTCCTGCACGAGGTCGTCGACCTGGCCGTCGTCGCGGACCATCTTGCCGACGTGGCGCCGGAGCGGGCCTTGGTACTTCTCGACGAGCGTCTCGTACGCCCGCTGGTCGCCGCCGAGCGCGCGCTCGACCGTCGCGCGGTCCTGCTCGGACGACGCGGACGGGGGGGCGGACGACGGCTGGGACATGGACACAGGGCGGGACGGCCCGCAAGCTAGCGCCAGTCGGCGGGGCCGGGCAGCGCCCGTCGCCTTGACGCCGGCGCGGGCGGCGCGTACCCTCCGGCACCCGGATTGCCTCGTGCCATGCACCGTCTTTTTCTCGCCGCCGCCCTCCTCGGATTCGTCGCGCCCGCCGTCGCCCAGCCGGACAGCTACGACGCCGAGCTGGTGTACGCGCTGACCGGCGTGCGGGGCGATGAGGACCTCATGGTTGGCGAGGCGCCCGCCTCGCTTCTCCCGTTCGTTCCTCCAGGCGCAGACGTGCTCGCGACGGTGACGCGCCCCGGGTTTCAGAGGACCCCGACCGTCACCGTGTTCGCCCGGCTCGCGGGGTCGATGGAGGCGGCGCGCGAGGCCTACGGCGAGCCCGAGGTGCCTGGGTGGACGCTGCGCTCACGCTACGAGCCACGGGACGACGACGAGGGCGGTTTCGTGACAGACGCCGTGGGGAGCGGGCCCCGGACGCTCACGTTCGACTCGGATGGCGAGCCCCAGGCGGTCGTCCGCATCCACTTCCGGGACCGTGGCGAGGGCGGCCTGTTTGCCGAGGTCGAGTACCGACGCCTCTACCCCCTGGAGATCAGGGCGCGGGCCCAACCGCCCCAGGAACGGCGGCAGGGGCTCGACGCGAAGTTGCCGTGGCTGACCCCGCCTCCTGGGGGCCGGCAGACCCGGACGGGCGGTGGCGGGGGCGACACCGAGTACACAACGAAAGCCCTGCTGGAGATCGATCTCACGCCCGAGGAGGTTGCTGCCCACTACGCGACGCTGCTGGCGGCCGGAGGCTGGACGGCGGGCGGGGCTGCGGCGTCCGACGAGGTCGCCACGTCGGCATGGACGCGCGAGCGCGATGGCGGGACGGTTGCCGCCATGTTCTATGCCCGGCGTGTGCGGCCCCAGGCCTACGTGCTCCACATCCACATGATCGCCGCCGATCGCTAGCCGCTCCCTGCCATGCGCGTCCTCTGCCTCGCCCTCTTCGCCCTCGCCGCTGGGGCGCACGCCCAGCCCGCCACCATCGACACCGAGTTCGTCGAGGCCGTTCTCGGAATCACCGAGTCGGACGGGGCGCTTCTGGTCGGCGAGGCGCCGGACAGCGTGCGCGTGCTCCTGCCGGAGGGCGCCGACGTGCTCGGCACGATCGCGAGCACCGACTACCGCGCGCCCTACGTGATGACCGTCGCCCGCGTCGACGGAGACGCCGCAGCCGTCGCGGCGACAATTCGAGCGTCGACGGTGGACGGGTGGGACGTGCACCCGGACCCGAGGCGACCGGAGGCCCGAGGCGGGTTCGTAACGGAGCCCGCGCTCGTGTCTGAGGTCCTGTTCGTCCGGGGCGAGGGACCCGAGCAGTTCGGGTTCGTGGGCGTGCTGCCACGGTCTGCGGGTGGGGCCTTTGTCGTCGTGCGGATGCAGGAGGGGACGCCGTATGGGCTCGACCCGGACGAGGCCTTCGACGCGCACGATCGCCTCAAGGCGCACGTCCCCCGGCTCACCTCACCGCCAGGCGACCGGCAGCGGGCGACGGGTGGCGGCGGGTCGGGCGACTACCAGATCCTCCGGGCCGAGCTCGACTCGGACCTCCCCCCCGCCGCGCTCGCGTCCCACTACGACGCCCAACTGGCGGAGGGGGGATGGACGGGCCTCTCGGGCGCGACCAGGGGCGACCTTGCCGTCTCGACATGGACCCGCACCATCGACGGCGAGCGGTTCACCGCGACGTTCGAGGCCGACCGTACTGCCGACGGCACCTACGCGCTCGCGCTCGTCGTACTAGGCCCGGACGACTAGCCGGGCGGCTCAGTTGTGGAGCTGCCCGCCGGTGACCTCGAAGAGGGCGCCGGTGACGAACGAGCTGTCCTCGGCGGCCAGGAACACAAACGCGGGTGCGAGCTCCTCGGGCTGGCCCGCGCGACCGAGCGCGTTCGCCGAATCGTAGCCCTCGACCATGTCGGGCGCCATCGTGGCCGGGATGTTGGGCGTCCAGACCGGCCCGGGGACGACGGCGTTGACGCGGATCCCGCGGTCCGCCAGCATCAGCGCGAGGCTCTTGGTGAAGGTGTGGACGGCCCCCTTCGAGGTCGTGTAGTCGAGCAGGAACTCTTTGCCCGTGAGCCCTATGATGCTGCCCGTGTTGATGATGACGGACCGCTCGCCGAGGTGGGGCATGGCGGCCTTGGTCATGTGGAAGGTGCCGTAGACGTTCGTGCGGATCGTCCGGTCGAACTGCTCCAGCGTGACGTCGTCGAAGTCGCGCTGCATCATTTGGTAGGCGGCGTTGTTGACCAGGATGTCGAGGGTGCCGAACTCGTCGATGGTGGCGGCGACGGCGCGCTCGCAGGCGGCGTAGTCTCGGATGTCGGCCTGGATGGTGAGGCACCGGCCGCCCTTCGCCTCGACGAGCCGCTTGGTCTCGGCGGCGTCGTCCATCCGCGTGTTGTTGAGAATGGCGACGTGAGCGCCCTCTAGCGCGTAGGCGATGGCGACGGCGCGGCCGATGCCGGAGTCGCCGCCGGTAATGAGGGCGACGCGGCCCCGAAGCTTGTCGGCGGGGCGGTAGTTGGAGAGGTCGGAGTCCGGGGCCGGGTCGAGCTGGTCCTGGCTCGCGGGGTAGTCGAACTGCTGGGCGTGAATCTCGTCCGGGCGCGGGCGGGGCTCGCCGGGGCTGGAGGTGCGGCCCCCGCTGTCGGAGGAAGAGGCGTCGGACATGGGGCGTGGAGAAGGGGACGCGTTGCACGCGAGCGCACAGGCCGGGGTTTACCGGATTCCGGAGGGCCGGAGGCGTCGGCGTCGGCCCCCTCTCACACGCGGGGCTCCGACGGCCGCCGGGGAGAGGCGGGCGGCCCCTGGGCCTCGGCGCGGTCGCGGGTGCGCTGGAAGCGGCGGCCGAAGGACGGGGGAAACAGAAAGAGGCCGTAGGGCTCCTGGCCGGCCTTCGCGAGCGACTGGTGGTGGCGCCCGTGCGCGCGCTTGACCGCTTGCGCGGCCGGGATCGTGGTCTTCTTGGGCCCAAGGCGGCCGTGCGCGTACAGGTCGTGGAGCACGAAGTACAGCAGGCCGTAGACGGCGATGCCGACGCCGACCGGGAAGGCGGTGCTCGCGAGCGGGTCGAGGCGGCCGACCCAGAGCAGGCCCATCGACAGGGCGGCAAAGGCGAGGGAGAAGAGGTCGTTCCACTCCAAGCCGTCGCCGTGGCCGTGCGCGGGGTCGTGGTGGGTCCGGTGCATCCGCCAGAGCAACCCGTGCAGGAGCCAGCGGTGGAGGACGTACGAGGCCACCTCCATGGCGGCGAAGGCGGCGACGGCCAGGAGCAGGAAGCGAAGCACGACGGTCGGACGACGGGGGGCGGACGGACGATACGGCGGGCACCGGCGGGCGGCCTCAGGCGGGCCCGGGCACCGGGGGCCGACGTCGGCCGTAGAACGGGGTCTCCCACCCACGCCATGCCTTCGATCCCCGAGTCCAACGACGATTTGATGGCCGAGTGCGACGTGGAGACGCTGGCGGCGGGCACGAAGGGCGGCCAGCGGGCCAACAAGGTCGAGACGGGCGTGCGGCTGACGCACCGGCCGAGCGGGACGGTCGTGATGGCGCGGCGCTCGCGGAGCCAGTTCCGCAACAAGGCGATAGCGGTCGCCGAGCTACGGCGGCGGCTGGAGGAGGCGGCCAAGCCGGTCAAGGTGCGCCGGGCGTCGAAGCCGACGCGCGGCTCGAAGCGGCGGCGGATCGAGGCCAAGAAGCGGCGGTCGGAGACGAAGAAGACGCGGCAGCGGCCGGACTATTGATCCACGGAGAGACGAGGAGTAGAGGCAACGAGGAGAAGAGGAGAGCCTCCAGTCGTTGTCTCGCGTTTCAGAACTTGACCCGGTCTCGCACGCATCCCATGACCCGACTCCTGCTCCTCGCGCTCGCGCTCATCCTCGCAGCGTGCTCGCCGTCGCCGCCCGCCGGGCCGGTGGCCGAGCCGGTGCCCGTCGTGCGCGTGGTGCCGGGCGGGTCGGCGACGGCGGACCTGTCGGGGTACCCGGGGGCGGCGCTCGGGGCGCCGGAGTCCGATAGCCTTCGAGTGGCGATGGGGCCGGGCGGGATGGCGACCGTCACGGCGCGGACGACGTTCGA